>JBKPCZ010000247.1:0-5667 GCA_046727665.1 Chloroflexota bacterium | reverse complement strand
CACGACGTACATCTGCTCCCGCATGGAGTCGGGCCTCGGCTTTGACGCCGCGCTCGAAGAGGCGATCGCCAAGGGCTACGCCGAGGCGGATCCCACCGCGGACATCGACGGCTTCGATGCCGCGTACAAGCTCTCGATCCTGATCAGCCTCCTCGAGGGACGTCACTTCCATCCGGATAACGTGCGGCGGACGACGCTCCGCGGCCTGTCGGCCGACACGGTCAAGGCGGCGGGATCGCGCGACGCGAAGGTCCGGTACCTCGCGACCGCCGATTTCGGCGAGCGCGCGACGAAGGCCAGGGTCGGACCCGAGGAAGTCCCCGCGGATTCGCTCGAGGGTGGCGCCGACGGCCCGACGAACGTCGTCACCATCGAGAGCGACCTCGCGGGCCGGCTCGTGTTCAGCGGACCTGGCGCGGGCGGCGACGCGACCGCCTCGGCCATACTCGGCGACGTGATCGCGATCGTCCGGGCCATGCGTTGACGCGCACCGTCCTGAAGTTCGGCGGGACGTCCGTCGCATCGCCGACCGCGCTCGAGAGCGTGGCGCGGATCATCCGCGAGACGGAGGGCGAGCGCCTGGTGGTCGTGTCCGCGACCGCGGGGACGACCGACGCGCTCCACGCCGCGGCGCGCGAAGCCGGCAACGGCGAGGCTTCCGTCGCCGAGCGCATCGTGAGCGATCTGGCCAAAGCGCACGCCAACCTCGTCGCCGACCTGCTCGGCGTCGGCGGTGGCGACGTGCTGGGTCAGATCACCGACCTCACCGAGCGGACCATCTCGCTCCTGCGGAGCGTCGCCATCCTGCACGAGTGCACGCCGCGGAGCCTGGATGCCATCGTCACGTACGGCGAGAAGGTCTCCGCTCCGATCGTCGCCGCACTGCTCAACGCGCGGGGGACGAAGGCGCGGTCGCTGTCGGCGGAAGGCCTCATCGTCACCGACGACGCGTTCGGTCACGCGAATCCGCTCATCGAGGAGACGAGAACGCGGGTGCAGCGGGAGGTCCTGCCGCACCTCAAGGACGGAACGACGCTCGTCATCACCGGCTACGTCGCGTCGACCGCGGACGGCGTCACGACGACGCTCGGTCGCGGCGGCTCCGATTACTCGGCCGCGGTGCTGGCCGCGGCCGTGCACGCCGACACGCTGCTCATCTACACCGACGTGAACGGTGTGATGAGCGCGGATCCGCGCATCGTGCGCGGAGCGAAGTCGCTCGAGCGCGTGTCATACGCCGAGGCGGCGGAGCTGTCGTACTTCGGCGCGAAGGTGATCCACCCGCGCACGGTCCTGCCCGCGATCGAGGCGCGCATCCCGGTGCGCATCCTCAATACGTTCGCCCCGGAGCACGCGGGGACCACCATCACCGCCGATCCGGTGTTCGACGGCAGCGTCGTGAAGGCGACGACCTCGCTCGGCGGGCTCGGCCTCATCACGGTGCAGGGCGCGGGCATGAGCGGCGTCCCGGGCTTTGCCGCCCGCGTGTTCGACACGACGGCGGCGGAGCGCGTCAACGTCCTGATGATCAGTCAGTCTTCGAGCGAGAACTCGATCTGCCTCGTGGTGCCCGCTGAGGGCGCCGACCGCCTGCGTCCCGCCCTCGAGCGGATGTTCAGCGCCGAGCTGCGGCGGCACGACGTCGAGCGCGTCGACGTGGAGACCCCGGTCGCGATCGTCGCGGCGGTGGGGGAGGGGATGCGCGGCACGCCCGGCGTGGCGGCGCGGGTGTTCGGCGCGCTGGGACGCGCCGGTGTGAACGTGATGGCCATCGCGCAGGGCTCGAGCGAGCTGAACATCTCCCTCGTCGTCGCGGAGTCAGAGCGCGACAAGGCGGTGCGCGCGGTCCACGAGGAGTTCCATCGCACCTAGCGACTTCGGGCCGAGCGTGCGTCACACTAACGCCGATGCGGAAGCGGAAAGTCGCGGTCCTCGGCGCTACGGGCACGGTCGGGCAGCGCTTCATAAGCCTGCTCGCGGGGCATCCGTGGTTCGAGATCAGCGCGCTCACGACCTCGGAGCGCAACGCCGGCAAGCGTTACGGCGACGTGACGCCGTGGCACTTCGGCGAGGACATGCCCGCCGACGTGGCCGACATGCGCCTCGAGACGACGCGCGCCGAGGTCGACGCCGAGATCTGCTTCTCCGCGCTGCCGAGCGAGGCCGCCGAGCAATGGGAGGCGACGCTCGCGAAGGCCGGCCATCACGTCTTCTCCAACGTGAAGACGCACCGCATGGACGACGACGTGCCGCTCATCATCGCCGAGGTCAATCCCGAGCACGCCAACGCGCTCGACGTGCAGCGGCGCAAGCGCGGCTGGACCGGCTCGATCGTCACGAATGGAAACTGCTCGGCGATCACGTTCACACTCGCGGCCGCGCCGCTGCACCGCGCGTTCGGGATCGAGCGCGCGGTCGTGACGACGCTGCAGGCGCTCTCCGGCGCGGGCTACCCGGGGGTGCCGTCCCTCGACGCGCTCGACAATGTCGTGCCGTTCATCGGCGAAGAAGAAGAGAAGATGGAGCAGGAGACGAAGAAGTTCCTGGGCTCGTGGGACGGCACGGCGTTCGCGAACGCGGAGTTCGCGTTCTCGGCGCACTGCAACCGCGTCAGCGTGCGCGACGGCCACACCGAGACGGTGAGCGTCGCGCTGCGCGATAGCCCTGGGCTGCGAGAGGTCACGCAAGCGATGCGCGCGTTCAAGGGACGACCGCAGGAGCTCGAGCTTCCCAGCGCTCCGAAGCAGCCGATCGTCGTGCGCGACGAGCGCGACCGGCCCCAACCGGTGCGCGACCGCATGGCCGGCAACGGCATGTCGGTCGTCGTTGGACGCGTGCGCGAGGATCCGGTGCTCGGGCTCAAGTTCGTCGTGCTCGGGCACAACACCATCCGCGGCGCGGCCGGCGCGTCGGTGCTGAACGCGGAGCTGCTCGCGGCGGAGGGTTGTCTCGGCGCATGAGCGCGGAGACGTTCGTCGCCCGCCTCGACCGGGTACCGCTCAACCGCTTTCACTGGACACTGCTGATCACGAGCGGCCTCGGCTGGATGTTCGACGCGATGGACGTGCTGCTCATCGGCTTCCTGCTCACGCCGATCGGTCGCGAGTTCTCCCTCACCGCGCCGCAGATCGGCCTCGTGGCGAGCGCCGGCTTTGTCGGGATGTTCCTGGGCGCCGCGATCTCCGGCCGCCTCGCCGACCGCTACGGACGGCGCCTCATCTTCCAGGCGACGCTCGTCATCTTCTCGATCGGTGCGGTGCTCTCCGCGCTCGCGCCGACGTTCGAGACCCTGCTCGCGGCCCGCATCGTCGCCGGGCTGGGGCTCGGCGGCGAGCTGTCGGTGGTCGCGACGCTCGTGTCGGAGTTCTCGCCGCGCGCGCAGCGCGGCCGGATGATCGTGCTGCTCGAGTCGTTCTGGGCCTACGGAACGATCCTCGCCGGCCTGATCGCTCTGTTCGTCCTGCCGCAGTTCGGATGGCGCGGCGCGTTCCTGGTGGGCGCCCTCCCGGCGCTCTACGTCGCGTATCTTCGGTCCGCGCTGCCCGAATCGCCGCGCTTCCTCGCGGAGCGCGGTCGGGGCGCGGAGGCGGACGCGGTCGTGCGCCGTGTCGAGCGCGCGGCCGGCGGTGCGTTGCTCACGCTCGCGCCGGCCGTCGCCCCACCGCGCTCGGGTCGCACCAGCATCGCCGAGCTGTGGCAGCCGGCCTACGTGCGGCGGACGGTGATGCTGTGGATCCTGTGGTTCGGCGTGGTGCTCACGTATTACGGGATGTTCCTGTGGATCCCCACGCTCCTCGTCGCGCGCGGCCTCGATGAGGTGCGCGGTGGTCAGGCCAACCTGTTCTTCTTCCTGTCGACGCTCGCGCAGGTGCCTGGCTACTTCAGCGCGGCGTGGCTCGTGGAGCGGTGGGGGCGCAAGCCGACCCTCGTCACCTATCTCCTCGGCACGGCCGCGGCCGCCTACGTCTTCGGCAACTCCGGCACCGGCCCGGTCGCGTTCGTATCCGCCGCGCTGCTGTCGTTCTTCAATCTCGGCGCGTGGGGCGTGCTGTACACGCTCACGCCGGAGCTCTATCCGACCGCGGTGCGGGCGACCGGAGCAGGCGTCGCGGCGGCAGTCGGTCGGATCGGCGGGATCGTCGGCCCGTTCCTCACACCTGTGCTGCTGCCGACGCTTGGCCAATCGGGCGTGTTCGCGATGTTCGTCGTCATCCTCCTCATCACAGCGGTGAACGTGTTCTTCCTCGCTGAAGAGACGAAGGGACGGTCCCTGGAAGAGATCGCGGGACCGGTCGCCGCCTAGTGCGGGTCTCGGCCGAGCTGCGCTCCGCGCTGCAGACGATCGGGAACGCCTCGATCGGCGTCGGGCTCGGGATGAGCGTGCTCGTCATCGCGTTCGTGGTGAGCCAGTACGCGACGGGGCAGGGAAGCAGCGCACGATCGGCGGCGACGGCGGCCGCGACGACGTCGATGCCGCTCGTGCTCGCGACGTCGCCCACGCCACCACCGACGCCCAGAACGGCGTCGCCCTCACCATCGCCGCTCCCTTCGCCGACGGATCCACCATCTACGGCGACCCCGACGCCCATACCGCCTCCCAGCACCGCGGCGCTGAGCATCGCCGCGTACACCAGCGGCGGAAAGCGTTACGCGGCCCTGAGCGCACCGGTCGGCTACGTGTATCTCGCGCCGATCGCAGGAGCGGTCCAGGTGCGGGTGTACCAGCTCATCAACGGCGAGGTCCGTCTCGGGTCGAACGTCCCGTCGCTCCCGTTCTTCCCGTACGTCACGGTCGAATCCGCCGACCGCCGCGTCATCTTTCGTCCGGGCGCGCTCAACACGGACACGCAGCTCCTCGTCAAGGACGGGGAGCGCGCCGAGCCCGGGACGCCGCTGTTCAAGACGGTCGGCGACGGCGCCTCATCCTGGAAGACCTTTTACGACCGCAGCGTCACCGCCAACGTCATCGCGTCGGTCGCCGCGCTGCCATCCGGCGCCGAGCTCGATCCCGTCGCCTTCCTGACGCAGCGCTAATAGCGCACGCTTGGGACGGGGGAGCCACCGCCACCGCCGCCTCCGCCGCCGCCGTACTGGCACGCGGCCGTCCCCGCGACCAGCGAGGCGATGAACAGGATCGTTACGAGGATGCGGCCCATGGTCCCCCGCTACGGCGGCGTGCCGAGCTCATCGCTGCTGAGGCGTGCGGACCTCATCGGGTGCTTCCTGCGCCCGTGCGTACGCCGTTGCGCAGTTGTTGCAGCAGAACGTCCGGCCGTCGCGCTCGACGACCGTGGACCGATCGGTGATGAGCGTGTCGCAGTGACCGCAGAGGACCTCTTTCATGCGAGCACCTCCGCCGTCATGCCTGCAGCGGAAGTGCCAGCGGCGGGCCGTCGACAACTCGCCGGTCGGCCCGCCGCCCAGAGCGCCTAGTTCGGGTCGGCGCGCTGGTCGTTGTCGTTCACCTGCCCGCGGATCTCCCCGCCGGCCCAACGGGTCGTGTGCACGTTCGCATACACGGCGCCCGCTCGAATGGCGCGCACGGCCTCGTCGAACGAGCCTGGCTCGATACCCTGCGCGTTCGGACCGACGATGTCTGCCGCGACGATCGTGCCGGTGACCGTGCCCGATGCCGGGCACGCCGGCTTCGAGCCGCCGCCGCAGAGG
>JBKPCZ010000246.1:0-15716 GCA_046727665.1 Chloroflexota bacterium | reverse complement strand
TTCCCGTTCGGGTCCGACGTGCTCGGACGCGATCTGTTCAGCATCGTGCTGGCCGGCGCGCGCGCGACCCTGACAATCGTCCTGCTCGCCGGCGTCGCGCGCTTGGGCGCGGGCGTCATCGTCGCGGCACTCGGCGGTTGGTGGCGGCCGACCGGGCTGCTCATCGAAGCCGCGGCGCAGCTGGCGTCGGCAGTGCCCGCGACGCTCGTCGCCCTAGTGCTGATCAAGGCGTTCGTGAAGACGGACACCAGCATCTTGGTGTTCATCGCAGCTTTGCTGGTGACCGGGTGGGCCGGACCGTACCGCGTAATTCGTGCCGAGGTCGACCGCCTCGCGCGGGCCCCGTTCAGCGAGGGTGCTCGTGCGACCGGCGTCACGCGATCACGCCTGCTGTGGCGCCATCACCTCCCGCACCTCGTGCCCATCATCGCCATGAACCTGAGCCAGCAGGTCGTCGCGTCGCTCGTGCTTGTCGCCGAGCTCGGCGTCCTCGGCGTGCTCGTCGGTGCCGTCCGCTCGATCGATGTCGCGGAATCGCAGACCGCGGTACACGTGGGTCCGCCGATGTCGGCCCTCGTCCCCGACGTGCCCGAGTGGGGCGCGATGCTCGCCAGCTCGCGGACCGTCGAGATCCTGTGGGTGACGCGATGGGTCATCTTCGTGCCAGGAGGGGCCTTCGCGCTCACGGCGATCGCCGTCGCCGTGGTCGGCTTCGTGCTCGCGCGCCGCTATGCACGTCGCGACTTCCTGCAGGACGGTCGCGGTGCGGCCGCGATCGGCCTGTCGGTGATCGCTCTTTTCCTCGTATCGAGCATGGTCCCTGAGCGCTACGCAGAAGCGCGTGAATGGTCCGCCGCCGCGCGTAGCGAGCTGCGGCCCTCAGGCGGCCTGGCGACCGGGTTCGCCGACGCGGGACTGCGGACGTCCTCCGCTGTGCAGCAGAACAAGAACGTGGTCCGCAGCGGCCCCGCGACCGTGATGATCGGCGGCGCGTCGGTCACCGAGCTCTACCCGCGACCGGTTGACCCACCGGTCGAGACGATCCACGTCCAGTCACTCGTGCGTGCCGGGACAGGCGGCGGCGTGGTCGAGGCGCCGCTGGTCTTTGCGGCTCGCGGCATCGTTCCCAGCGAGCGCCCGCCAGGGATCGTGTACCAGCCGAATCGTCGCTACGCCACCGGAAACGCTCGCGACCTGGGCGCCCTCATCAAGGACTACCCCGACGACTACGCGGGCATCGACGTGCGCGGCAAGGTCGTGCTGCTGGTCCGTTTCCTGGGAGTCGCCCGGGCGAACTTCGACTACGTGAGCGGGCCGTCGCTCGAGGAACCGATCCTTTCCGCTCTGGATCGTGGCGCCGCGGCGGTCCTGTTCGTCGACCCGGAGCTCCCCTCATACAACGATTCCGGACCGGCGGGCGGCCTCGTACGGCGGGCGGGGAACCCCTACCTCGGCATGGAGAAGGCGTTCCGCGTCACCGGAGCCGCGGGCAGACCGGTGGTCGTTCTGGACCGCGCCGCCGCCGACAAGCTCGTGGCGCCGCTCGGACTCGACCTCTCGCCGTTGCTCGAATGGGACTCGCCGGGCAAGACTTGGGAGCGTTCGCTCGCGCGCGATCTCGGCGTCAGCACGCGCGTCGCCGTCCCCCTGCGAGAAGAGACGACGACGTTCACAAGCCTCGTGGCTGAGGTGCCCGATGTCCCCGACGATGCCAAACACGTCCTGGTGTGGGCGTCGAGGCCTGTTGAGACCGGTGAGGTCGACCCCGCGCGTGCGGATGTGCTCGCCGCGCTCGGCCGGTTCGCGGTGGCGCGGCACGCGCCGTTCATCTTCGTGGACTTCGATGCGCGCTCAGATACCACGGCGGTGCGCGAGGCGCTGAAGGATCGACGGATCGTTCTCGTGGTCGAGCTACAGCAGCTCCGCGGTGGCGTGCTCACCTTCAAGACCGCGAATGGCGAGCTCATCCCGGCCTTCGACCTCTACGCGCAAAAGGCCGGCGCGACGTATGAACTCACGCGCCAGACCGCCGCGGTCGGAGAGTTGCCGGAACTGCTCCCGGGCTCCAGGACGGTCGCGATCGGCTCTGTCAGCGATGAGGGCGATGCCCGGTCCGACGCGGTCGCGATCATCGGCTACCTTGCCGGTCGCTTCGCCCTCAGGGCGCCGGAGCTTGCGCGATGAGCTCTGCTGCGCTGCAGCTCCTTCGAGTGCCGCTGACGATCGGAGCGGTCTGGGCGGTCCTCGCCGTCGCCGTCCCAACGCTGATGGCCAAGTACGCGCCGTACGTCGTCCGCCCAGGGTTCGCGTGCAACCGAAGCGCGATCCCGGTGACGCAGGAAGGTCAGCTCGCAGCGGGCGGCTGCTTCAGCGTGTCGGATCTGTACGGGATCCCGTTCGCCGATCTGTTCGTCGAGTCGGCGTTCCGCAGCCTCGCGCTGCTCGTCGGAGCTGCTCTGCTCGCGCTCGTCCTTGGGACACTCCTCGGTGTCGCCGCGGCGCTGCTGCGCCGACGCGCCCTCGCCAGCGGCGGGATCGTCGGCATCACGACACTGCTGGCGGCCATACCGGCGTTCTTCGTCGCGTACTTCCTGCAGATCGCGGTGATCCTCCTTGGTGCGTCCGCGACAGGAGGCCGGCTACTTCCGGTGTACGGCTTCGGGTACGACGAGCACGTCGTGCTGCCACTCCTCTCGATCGCGATCCCCGCGATCACGTACACCGCGCAGCTCACCGCAACGCGCATGGTGGATGTGCTCGACGCCGATTTCATCACGGCGGCACGCGCGAAGGGTCTTCGGACGACGTCGATCCTTGCGGTCCACGTGCTCCCGCACGTTCGGCCAGTGCTCGTCGAGGCGCTCGGCAGCGGTCTGCGCGTGTCCGTTGCGAGTCTTCCGATCGTCGAGTACCTGTTCCTGTGGCGCGGGATCGGCCAGCTGTCGCTCGAGGCGGTCGGCGTGCACGACGCCGCCGGGTTCATCTTCAGCGCCGTCGTGCTTGCGGGTCTTTTCGTGACGCTGTCAGCGATCGCGGATATGTCGCGGCCGCGAGCCCTATACGCCGTTCGTTAGCGGATGGCGATCCGGACAGCCGCTAAGCAGGCGTGGTCTGCAGCACCGAGAGGATGTTCCCGGCCGGGTCTTTGAACCAGGCGATGGTCGGACCCTCGCCGCGCGCGATGCCTTTCTCGTCCTGACCGATGTTCGGATAGCGCTCCATCGTGATGCCCGCCTTCGTGAGCTGATCGACCGCCTTGTCGATATCGTCGACGGGGAAATTGAGGATGGTGAACGTTGCCGGAACGTGGTCGGGTTTTACCTCCAGCCCGAGCTTTCCACCGTAGAACGCCTTCGCTGCAGCGATATCGTTACCGAGAAACCCGAGAACGCCTTGCTGTCTTTTAACATGTGACCGACCCCTTTCCCTTTTGGACTCAGCGGCGCAGCGCGTACGCAACGACCCAGCCGCTGGCCAGCTGGTCGCCCGCCAGGTTCACCTCGTACCAGTCGTAGCCATCGGCGGAGAGCGGTCCATCACGGACGACGAGGGACGCGCCGTTGTCGAGCGTCCGGCGGACCGGGAAGGTGAGCCCGGCGCTCGCGCGAAGGTTCGCCGAGTCCGCGTATGGATTGCAGAGCCGCACGCTCTCGCCCGCGGGCAGTCCCGCGCTGTTCGTCGGCCGCGCCGGGAACGTTCCGGCTGGCGCGTACCAGTCGAGGATGTCGATCCCGTTCACGGTCTGTCCAGGCGCGACCGTCACGCGCCGCGGCGAATGGTCCGTGCAGTTCGTACCCAAGCCACAGGCGACGGCGGCGGTGTACGCGCCGGCCAATTCGTTCGGGCCGTCGACGTAGGCGATGAGGAGATAGGTGCCAGGTTCGACGGCGGCCATCGAGTACGAGGGCGGGCCGGGTGGCGTGCCTGGCGTGTGGAGCACGCGGTAGGTCGCCGGATCGTCGGCGCGCATCGCGAACACGACCAGCTTGGGGATGAAGTCGCTGGGATAGGCGAGCCGCCCGACGATGGCGCCGAGCGAGATCGGCCGCACCGGCGGGCACGTCACCGCCGGAGACGGCGACGCGATCACGACGAGCGTCGCGACCGGCTCCGTGCGCGATGGCGTCGGCGTCGCGGTGGCGCTCGGCCCGGTGCAGGCCAAGCTCAGCGCGACGAGGGCATAGGTCGCGGATCTGAGCGCCAACATCGCACCACACAGTGTCCCAGACGGTCAGCATCGACAACGAGTGACGTGCGGTCGCTGACAACTAGTCCCATAGAATCGCGTGCATGGCCACCATGGAAGGGCCCCTCGTTCTCGCCGACATCTCCGGGTACACATCGTTCGTGGCGGGAACGCAGCTCGAGCACTCCGACGTTCTGGTGCGGCGCATGTTGAACACCATCGTCGCGAGCCTCAAGGGTCGTCTTGAGATGGCGCAGCTCGAGGGCGACGCGGTCTTCTTCGTCGGCAACGGCGTCCATCCCGAGTTGATCGAGTGGCTCGAAGCGTCCTATCGCACCTTCCACCGCCGGATGCGGACGTTCCTCGAGCGGAGGCAATGCTCCTGCGACGCCTGCGTGAAGGCACCCGAGCTGACGCTCAAGATCATCGCCCACTACGGTCGCTACTCGCGACAGCGCATCGGTGAGACAGGCCAGGTCCACGGGGTCGATGTCATCGTGCCGCACAGGCTCGCGAAGAACTCCGTGCCGTCCCGCGAGTACATCCTCGCGACGAGCGATCTCTTGGAGCGGCTTCCCGAGGCGCAGCGCGCGTCCTTCGTCCCGCACAGCGAGGACACAGCCGATCTTGGTCGGATCTCGCTCGGCTACCGCGACCTCGCGCCGCTCCGCGAGAGCCGGCTGACGGCCACAGGCTCGACGAGCGGCTTGCGCTGACCGCCGGGCGTCGCGCTACACGCCTTTGCCACCGATGGGGCGGAGTTCCGTCTCCTCGGCTCTCGCCCGGATCAGCGGCCACGCGCGTTGAAGCAGTGACTGGACGCGCTCATCGCTGCGAGCTGCGTCATGCGACGCTCTGTCGGTCCAGATTCACGTGACCCAGATCGAGTCCGGATCGTCCGCCGGGTGGCTGACCAGGTAGATTCGGCAGCCCGCCGCGTCGGCGAGCTCTTCGGCTATCTCTAGCAGGATCGTCGCGAGCGCGTTGCCCTGGCCGGCGACGAGACGTCCCTGCAGGCCGAAGAGCTCCGCCATGGCGCGATCATGCCCCACGGCGGGACATCATCAAGGGAAACATCGACATACCAGCGATGGCGGAGCCAATGGACTCCGGCCCGATCGCAGGGAGTCTTCGCAGAATCAAGGAGCTGACTTGGGCACGAACTTGAGGGAGATCGAGTTCACGCAGTGGCGGGTGTTCTTCGCGGTGAACCGTTCACCGACGAAGACATGGCCGAGGTGACCGCCGCAGCTAGCGCACTCTATTTCGACGCGATCGCCATCCGGATCCGGCAGCCGCCGGACGGCGCCCTCGATCTCTTGGTCGAACGATGGCCAGCCGCAGCCAGAGTGGAACTTCGCATCCGACACGTAGAGAGGCGCGTCGCATCTCCGACAGAAGTACGTGCCCTCGACGAAGAAATCGTCGTACTCGCCGGTAAATGGGCGCTCGGTCCCTTTGTTCACGATGACACGCGTCTCTTCCGGGGTGAGCTTGTTCAACGCTCTCACAACCTCATTATCGCGGCGGCGTGACAACAGCGCGTGTGCAAACAACACGAATGAGGCTCATTGCCAAGCTGCTTACTGATCTGACCTTCGCGAGGACGCCCGACGGAGTTCGCCGGGCGTCCTGCGCGTGGTTGCCAAACCGCTTAGCGAGCGCTCGCGAACGCGGGCTGCTTCGCCGCGGTCTCGGGCATCGGGACGACGCCGATCTGCTGCATCAGGCTGAGCTGGTCCCAGAGGGACCAAGTCTCGACGACCTTGCCGTCCTCGAGCTTGCTGATGATGACACCGGTGACGTTCGTCTTCTTGCCGGTCGCGGGGATGTTGCCAAGCGGGCCGCTGTGCGTCCCACTCGTGCTCAGATACTGCACGACGTAGTCACCCTCGGCGATCTCGCGCTCGATGGTGAGCTTGGCGTCCGGGAAGGCTGTGCTGTAGACCCGCATCGACTCTCTGGCGCCCTCGGGTCCGCGGGCGAGGTTCGGCTGCGACGGGTCGTGGCTAATCGCGTCCTTGGCGAAGGTCTCGTCGATCAGCTTTAGGTTCTGCTTGTTGAAGCCCTCCTCAACGAGGCGGCGTACGGTGAGCTTGTTCTGGTCAGTGGTCATGGTGCTCCCCTTCTTGTTCGCGGTGAAAACAGGACGAGTCTCTCCGGGACCTGGTGGGCATCTCGCCGGCACTGGGGCTCGGACGGTGCGCTTGGTCCCGGAGAGAACGTCCTCGTCAACGAGACTCAGGTTGTGCTTGTTCAGCCCCCGTCGATGGGGCTACATGCAATGACCTTGCTCTGCTTGCTAGACATTGGCGCACCCCCTCGTTCGCGAATCGGAACGCTGGCTCACAGGGGGCCTGTGGGGCACCTCGCCGGCACTGTGGCTCGGACGGTGCGTCGGGTCCGGAGGAACGGTCTCACTGTGCGCTCTTCCTAGGCGAATGCAAGGACCAGTTTTGAGGGCAGGTGCAATACACGAAGGCTGCCAAGAGCGTTTGAATCGATGCCTTAGGCCGAAGGGACCATCGGTTTTTTCAGTTGCCGACGTCGTCGCGAGCCGATCGAGACAGTGCAGCCGGGTCAGCTGCCGGGAGGACGGAAGCCGACGGCCTCTGGGATGGTCGGGATCAGCTCCGCCACGACCGAGTTGTCGTCGGCGTCGAGCGCCGGCTCGCGCATCGCCGCGGCCGCGCGAGTAGTAAAGACCAGGTCGCGGACCGACGGCGGCAGCGCGATGGCGGCACGCATGCGGGCTCGCGTCAGCCGGCGGCGCTCATCCGGCTCGACCTGCTGCAACGCCCGTAGGGCGGAGATCAGAGATGTGATGCGCTTCTCCTCGTCGCGTTCCGCCGCCAGCGTGGTGAGGCGCTGGGTCCACCAGGCGCGGATCTCGTCATCGTTCAGATGACGGACTTCGTGCACAGCTCGAGTGTAGAAGCGCGACGGATCGAGGGACTGACGTGTGGGCGATGCCGGACTCGAACCGACACCAGAGCGAACAATCAATGAACTGATGGCGGCCACCGATGTCGCCGCCATTCGCCCCAGTTCGCGAAGCCGTCAGGCGGTTGGCCAACAGGCTCACTCCCGTCGAGCTCGGCCGCGCTAGGGATGTCGAACTTCGCTGCGAACGCTGCGAGCTCTTCGTCCGAGATTGGCCAGGTCGCGTGAGGAGCCTCGGTCAAGCGCTGCTCGAGACGGTTCCGTTGTTCGTCGGGAGCGAGTTCGAAGTAGCACATCACGACCGAGGCCCCGACGTCAGCAGCTGCTTGCCTGAGGGCGGATCGTTCGTCGCGACTCCATAGACCGAAATCGAGCACAACGTTGGTCCCGAGCTCCAGAGCACGCATACCCAGGGCGACAAGGCGACCCTCGATCACATCTGAAGCTGAGGGTGGATTCTCCGGGCCGAAGAGCGCCTTCATCCACTCGTCTTTGGTAAGCCGAAGGGCATGGTGCTCCGCTTCGATGAGGCGCGCGCCAGTCGTCTTGCCGGTGCCGGGCAACCCAACTGTCAGAAATAGGGTGGGTCGCTGCATTTGTCGTCAGATTGCCTCAAACAAACGATCGCTGTTCGGAAAACTCGACCTCGGTCCACATACCCATCGCGCCGTTCGCGACGCGCCGGACGATGCGTCCAGGCAAATGGTCTCTTCGTTGGGGGTCAGATCGGGGGTCAACGTCATCGACCTGACGCGAAAAGTCCGTACTTGCTGTGGGCGATGCTGGATTCGAACTTTCGTCGCGCTCCAGCGAGCCATACAACGAAATCGCTCAACGTTTCGCAAGAACGCAATCGCGGGCAGGCCCAGTGAAACGCGAAACAGTATCCCGTCCCCCCCACGGCACGCATGGATTTGAATGCACTTCCTGCCATCAGGTCGTTGAGCGGCAGTCGCCAGTCCGGCGGGTACTGCGGCGAGTGCAGACTGATCGTGAGGCGTGTCCGAAACCGTCAGGCGGTGATCCGTTCGAGGCGCCGCGCGAACGGGCTCCTGACCAACCACCTTGTCACGGCACGAACATGCGCTGGCTCACGGGGCGCTGAGTACGGTAGCGTTCGGAGGTGGCGGCAGTCCGTCTCGGCGATGACGCGCGTGCGGCGATCGCGGCCTCCAACCTAGGCAGCCTGCCGGAGGGCCTCGTCGCCGAACTGATAGCGGGGGCCAACACGCTCAGCATCCCGGCCCGATCGACGTTCCACCACGAGGCTGAGGACTCACCACATCTCGAGCTCGTGTTGGCCGGGTTGGTTCGCGTCCAGGTGGCGGCGGCGGACGGTCGAACGATGACTGTCCGGTACTGTCGCCCAGGTGCGCTGCTCGGCGTCGCGACGCTCTACGCACCCATAGCCAGGCCGTTCAGCATCCAGGCGCTGTCAGACTCGGAGCTGCTGAGCCTACGCCCGGTGATCGTTCGCAAGTTGGCTGATCGCGATCCTCGCGTGGCGCGGGCCCTGCTGACCGAGACGAGCGAGCGTGTGATGTCCTTCGTGGCAGAGTTCTCCGGCCATGCGTTCGCAAACGTTCGGCAGCGCGTCGCTCGCCACCTTCTCGACCTCGCATCGGATCATCAGCGTTCTGACGAGCTCCTCGCACCGATCAGCCAGCAGGAGCTGGCTGATGCAGTCGGAACGGTGCGAGAGGTTGTCGTGCGAATCCTCCGCGAGCTGCGCGAGGACGGAGTGGTGAAGACCGGACGCGACGGGATCGTCATCTGTGATCCCGAGCGCCTCTCAGGCACTTCGCCGCTCTGGAACGAAAGTTCCTGACGCGCGGCTGCGATTACGGGATGCTCCTGTCAGTGAGATCACTGGAGGCAACCCTCGACCCGACCGCTGTCGTCAATCTGGCGCGAGCGTTCCGAGGCGAGCTGGTGCGACCCGGTGATCAGTCATACGACCTGCGTCGCAAGGTCTGGAACGGATCGATCGACCGTCACCCGGCCCTGATCGCCTGCTGCTCGGGCGTCCCTGATGTCATCGCGGCGCTCTTGTTCGCTCGGCGAACGGGCCTAGTCGTTGCCGTCCGCTGCGGGGGCCACAGCTTCCCCGGCTTGTCCGTCTGCGACAGCGGGATCGTCATCGATCTACGACCGATGAACCGGGTTCGCGTCGATCCTGAGGCGGGCACGGTACGCGCCCAGGCCGGCGTTCTGCTCGGAGAGCTCGACCGTGCCACACAGGAGCTCGGCCTCGCGGTGCCCACCGGATCCGTGACGACCACGGGCCTCGCCGGGCTGACCCTCGGCGGCGGCTTCGGGTGGCTGATGCGGAGGTACGGTCTGACGATCGATTCTTTGCTTTCGGTCGAGGTCGTCACCGCGGCTGGGGAGGTCGTGCATGCCAGCGAGGCCGAGAACCCGGACCTGTTTTGGGGAGTGCGGGGAGGAGGCGGCAACTTCGGGATCGTGACCGAGTTCGAGTACCGCCTGCACCCGGTCGGGCCGACCGTCCTGTCGGGCCTTCTGCTCTGGCCGCTCGACAAGGCGCCGGAGGTGGTGCGCTTCTACCGCGACTGGGCGGACTCCGCCCCGGACGAGCTGACCACCGCGCTCGTCATGCGCCGTGCACCGGCGGTGGATCTGGTCCCGGAGGCGCTTCATGGCCAGCCGGTCGTTGGCATCGCATGCTGCTCAATCGGCCCGATCGATCACGGCGAAAGGGTGTTGGAGCCGATGCGACGGTTCGGGTCGGGCGTGGTCGACCTGATCGCCCCGCGCGCCTTCGTCGAGCACCAGGCGATGCTCGATCCAGCCTTCCCGCGAGGCATCTGGATCCATTCGAAAGCCACCGATATCGCGTCGCTCTCCGATGACGTCGTCGACGTCATCGTCGATCACGCCGCGCGAGCGGCTTCCCCCCGTTCGGGCATCATCGCATGGCAGCTCGGCGGCGCCGTCGCTCGCGTCGGCGAGCTCGAGACCCCGTTTGGCGGCCGCTCGAGCGGATACCTCGTCGACATCCTGGGCGCCACGGACTCGGCCAACGGGTTCGAGCAAGAGCGTGACTGGGCACGTGACTGCTGGACCGCCCTAGCTCCGCACCATGCCGGCGTCTATGTGAACTGGCTGATGGAGGAGGGAGAGCGGCGCGTGCGTGAGGCCTACGGCGAGCAGCGCTACGCGCGTCTCCAGGCCATCAAGCGCCGATACGATCCGGAGAACGTCTTTCGCCTGAACCAGAACATCCGCCCTTCCTGACTGTCGACAGAGGACACCATCGATGACGTAAGCGGCGACAACGGCATCGCTGTTGATCGAGTGCTCGCGGTTGATCGGCTACGGGACGAATCGAACCTGCGGTCGTGGACCCGCGGTGTGGACCCGCGATGCACAGTCGTAGCAGTCGGTTCCGGACCTTACGCGCGATCGTCTGGCGGGAGGCAGGTCTGGCGACTTTCGTGCGGCTCAATTGTTTCTTCGGTGGGCGATGCTGGATTCGAACCAGCGACCTCTGCGATGTGAACGCAGCGCTCTAACCAGCTGAGCCAATCGCCCGATGGGAAAAGTGTACGACGCTAGCGAGCGAAGACGGCGCCTTCGACGAGACCCGCGGCGACGAGGAGCGCGAGCGCGACCGCGACGGTGATGCCGAGCCGCCGGAAGTCCTTCGCGACGAACGCGCGCTCCAACAGCGACGCGCGCTCGAGCGCCGCGGAGGGCGCGCCGGCGGCACGCGAATAGCCGACACGCGCGGCAGACCCGCGCGCGCGGTAGCCGGTCGAGCGTGGCGCGATGTCGTGCTCGGCAGGGCGCGGCGACGTCGTACGCCGCGACGCCACCGCGTCGCGTCGTGAGCGTGAGCGTGTGCGGTTCCGTCTCGCCATGGAGCGTCCAGCATATCGGAACGGGTATCGTCCGCGACGATGATCCTCGACGAACGAACCCTCTCGCTCATCGTCGTCGCGCTCGTTGCGGCGGTCAGCGTGCTCGCCCTGTGGGTCGCGTTGCTGCAGCGTTCCGAAGCGCTCCTGCGCCGCAGGCTGCGCCGCGTGCTTCCGGAGGGCCAGGCCGGCGGCATCGACGAGATCCTGGATCGCCAGCTGAAGCAGATCGACAGCCTCACCGAGCGACTCGACGCGCTCAACAAGCTGCAGCACGAGCTCGAGGCCCTGGGACAGAGAACGATCCAGAAGGTGGGCGTGGTCCGCTACAACCCGTTCCCGGATACCGGGGGCGATCAGTCGTTCGCGATCGCGCTGCTCGACTCGTTGGGCAACGGCGTCATCCTCTCGAGCCTGCACAGCCGGACGGATACGCGCGTCTTCGCCAAGCCCGTACAGCGAGGACGTTCGCGTTATCAGCTCTCGGACGAGGAGCAGGACGCGATCAAGAAAGCGCTCGCACCGAGCTCGTGATCGGCCCCGCCGCCGAGCACACGCTTGCCATCGTGAATCCGGCCGCAGGTGACGGAGCGGGCGCTCGCGTCGGGAGGCATCTCGCCCGCGAGCTCGAGTCGTCAGGCTTCAAGATCGAGATCGTCCAGACGCCCGCGCCCGGCGAAGCGGCGCGCATCGCGCGAGCGGCATCCGCCGACGGCTGCCGCACGGTCATCGCGGTGGGCGGCGACGGCACCGCGAACGAAGTCGCCAACGGTCTCGTCGGCACGAGCACGGCCCTCGCGCTGTACCCGATCGGTTCGGGGAATGACTTCGCACGCGCTCTGGGCTATCCGCGCAAGCGGCGCGACATCGGCCGATTCCTCGCCAGCGCGCAGCGGCGCGAGATCGACGTGGGGGAGCTCAATGGCCGCATCTTCGTGAATGCCGCGGGCGTGGGCATCGATGGCCACGTCGCCGAGCGGGTCGAGGCGAGCGCACGCGTCGTCGGACAGACGCTCGGCTATTTCGTCGGCGCGCTTGTGTCGATCGCGACCTACCGCCCGCAGCCGATGCGCGTGCGCATCGATGAGCAGACGCGCGAAGGAAAGCACCTGATCGTGGTCGCGGCGAACGGCACGCACTTCGGGAGCGGGATGCACGTTGCCCCGAAGGCGCTGATCGACGACGGCCTCTTCGATATCGTCGTGGCCGGTGACCTCGGACGTTGGTCGTCGCTCGTCGCGCTGGCGAAGCTCTATCGCGGCACGCACGTGAACGGGAGGGACGTCCTGGCGTTCCGCGCGCGCTCGCTCGACGTCGAGCTGGATCGCGAGCTCGCGGCGCAGGCTGACGGCGAGCCGCTGCGTGCCCGCTCGCTGACGGTGCGGATGCGCCCCCGCGCGCTAACGGTGCTCGCGCGATGACGACCGACGCTCGCCGCAGGCTGCCATCCGTCGATGCGGTCGTGCGCGCCGCGGGAGACATGGACGTGCCGCGCGATCGCCTCGTCCGCGCCGTGCGTGACGTCCTTGCCGAAGCACGCGCCGCCGGAGCGACGCTCGACGAGTCGGCGGCCGCCGATGCGGCGCGCCGGCGGCTGCGCGACCGCGACCGGCGCTCGCTCCGTCGCGTCCTCAACGCGACCGGCGTCGTGCTCCAAACCAATCTCGGGCGGGCTCCGCTCGCACCGGTCGCACTCGCCGCGATCGCGGACGCGGCGGGAGCGGTGAGCGTCGAATACGACCTCGACGCGGGGCGGCGCGGCGAGCGGCACGGGCACGCCTCGCGGCTCCTCGCCGAGCTCACCGGTGCGGAGGATGGTGTCGTCGCGAACAACAACGCCGCCGCGGTGCTCCTCGCGCTCGCCGCGCTCGCATCACGCAAGGAGGTCATCGTGGCGCGGGGCGAGCTCGTCGAGATCGGCGGCGGTTTCCGCATCCCCGACGTCCTGGGCCGTTCCGGCGCGAAGCTGGTCGAGGTCGGCACGACGAATCGCACCTACGTTCGCGACTACGCGGCGGCGATCACCGAACGGACCGGCGCGATCCTTCGCGTGCACGCGAGCAACTTCAAGCTCAGCGGCTTCGTCGCCCGACCGGAGGACCGCTCGCTCGGATCGCTCGCGCACGAGCGCGGCATCGCCTTCATCCACGATCTCGGCAGCGGCACGTTCATCGACACGTCGCGTTTCGGTCTCGCGCGTGAGGAGACCGTCCCCGAGGCGGTCGCCGCGGGGGCCGACGTCGTGACGTTCAGCGGCGACAAGCTTCTCGGCGGTCCGCAGGCCGGCCTCGCCGTCGGGCGCGCCGCCGCGATCGCCGCGCTGCGCGCGCACCCCCTGATGCGCGCCATGCGTCCGGACAAGCTCACGCTCGCCGCTCTGGTGGCCACGCTCGAGCTGTATCGCGACGGTCGAGCCGAGAGCGAGCTTCCGGTGTGGCGGATGATCGCGGCGACGCCGACCACCCTCGCGAAGCGTGCGCGCTCGCTCGCGGCGCGGCTCGCGAGCGGCGGCGTCGAGTGTGACGTCGTCGAGACGCGCTCGACCGTCGGCGGCGGTTCGCTACCTGAGGAGACGCAACCATCTCGAGCGGTCGCGATCGGCGCGCGTCATGGCCGAGCGAATGACGTGGCAGCGCAGCTACGAGCGGCCGACCCGCCGATCGTCGCGCGCATCGTCGACGACCGCGCGGCGCTCGATCTGCGGAGCGTGGCGTCGGAGGATGATGAGATGCTCGCGCGGGCGGTCACCGCCGCGCTCGCGAAGGAGAGGTAAGCAGTGGATCTGCGGAGCGTGTCTACCGACAAGGCGCCCAAGGCCATCGGTCCGTACAGCCAGGCGATCGCGGCGGGCGATCTCATCTTCTGCGCCGGTCAGGTCGCGCTCGACCCCGCGACTGGCGAGCTCGTCAGCGGCGACATCAGGCTGCAGACCGCGCGGGTGCTCGACAATCTGGCGGCGGTGCTCGACGCCGCGGGCAGCGGCCTCGACAGGGTCGTCAAGTGCACCGTCTTCCTCGCGGACTTCGCCGAGTTCGCCGCGATGAATGAGGTCTACGGCCAGCGCTTCGGGCAGCATCGGCCCGCCCGTTCCACCGTGGGCACGAGCGCCCTGCCACGCGGCGCGCGGATCGAGATCGAATGCATCGCCGTCCGCCGCTAGCCGACGACGAACATCGCTCGCCGCTCCCGCCCGTCGCGACCGGTATCGCGCTCGGAGTCTGGATCGCGCTCATGCTCGTGCTCGCTTTCGTCGTCGTGCCGCTGCTCTTCGGTACGTGTGGTGTGCCGGACGTGACTCCCACCCCGTGACGAGCGAAGCGCCCGCGATCCGCGTCGTCGGCACCGCTGGGCACGTCGATCACGGGAAGTCGACGCTTCTCACCGCGCTCACCGGCATGGATCCCGATCGCCTCCGCGAGGAGCGCGAGCGCGGAATGACCATCGATCTCGGTTTCGCGTGGGTGACGCTCCCCGGCGGCGCCGATGTCGGCTTCGTCGACGTCCCCGGCCATCAGGACTTCATCCGCAACATGCTCGCGGGCATCGGCAGCATCGACGCGGTCCTCCTGGTCGTCGCCGCGGACGAGGGGGTGATGCCGCAGACGCGAGAGCACCTCGCGATCCTCGGCCTGCTCGGCATCGATCGCGGCGTCATCGCGCTCACGAAGCGCGACCTCGTCGACGACGAGTGGGCCGCGCTCGCGATCACCGACGTCCGTGCCGCACTGCGCGGCACGGCGCTCGCCGACGCACCGCTCGTCGAGGTTTCGGCCACCGAGCGCAGCGGGCTCGGCGAGCTGCTTCGTGCGCTCGAAGTCGTCCTCGGCGACGCGCCGACGCGACGAGATATGGGTCGTCCGCGCCTCCCGGTAGACCGCTCGTTCACCATGGCGGGCTTCGGAACTGTCGTTACGGGCACGCTGCTCGACGGTTCGCTCGCGGTGGGCGACGAGGTCGCCGTGCTGCCCGGCGAGATCCGCGGACGGATCCGCGGACTGCAGACGCATCGCCGATCGCTCGACGTCGCGCGGCCGGGGAGCCGCGTCGCCGCGAACCTTTCCGGCGTGGAGAAGGAGGCGGTGTCGCGCGGCATGGTCCTCGCGCGGCCCGGGTCGCTCGAGACGACGACGCTCGCCGCCGTGCGGCTCGCGCTGCTCCCGACCGCGAGCGGCGCCCTCGAGCACGACGAGGAGGTGAAGGTGCACATCGGCACGGCCGAGACGATGGCGCGTGTCGCGCTCCTCGAGCGGGCCGCGATCACACCGGGCGAGACCGCCTGGACGCAGCTGCGTTTCGCAACGCCGATCGCGGTCGCGGTCGGCGACCGTCTGGTGATCCGCCGGCCGTCGCCGTCGGAGACGATCGGCGGCGGCGCCGTGGCCGATCTCGCCGCCGCGCGCCTGCGGCGCCGCGCGGACACGGTCGCGGCGCTCGAGCGGCGGACCGCGCCGTCGGCGGCGTCGCGGCTGCTGGCATCGCTCGATGTTCCGCGAACGCCGGCGGAGGCCGCGGAGCGGAGCGGTCTCGCGCCCGACGAGCGTGACAGCGCGACGGGGGAGGTCGTCGCCGACGGGCGCGCCGTTCCGCTTGCTGATGCTCTGCTGTCCCGCGATGCGTTCGACGCGCTCGCGACGCACGTGCTGCGTATCTGTGCTCAGGCTCACCGAAGGACTCCGCTGCGCGCTGGCGCGTCCCGCGAGGAGGCG
>JBKPCZ010000245.1:0-29730 GCA_046727665.1 Chloroflexota bacterium | reverse complement strand
GCAGCCTTTGCACGCTTCGCGCATGAGGTCGACGCGCTGGTCGGCATCGAACACCGTCTTCTTCGAGAGGTTGCGGCCGACGCCGATGACGACACGATCGAAGAGGCGCGCGGAGCGCTCGACGATGTCGATGTGCCCGTTGGTGGGCGGATCGAACGAGCCGGGATAGATGGCGACTCGATCGCTCATGCCGGTCGCGCCTCCTGTATCCGGTAGTGCACGCCAGCGCGAATCGTACTAGTTCGCGCGGCGCGTCTCCGCCGATCGGACCGTGCGTATGCTGTCGCCAAGCCAAGGAAGGATGAAGAGATGCTCAAGGATTCTCGCGTCTACACCACTCTGCCCGTCACCGATCCCGCGCGGGCGCGGGCGTTCTACGCCGAGAAGCTCGGGCTGTCGCCGACGCGACCGGATGGAGACTTCTACGAGTGCGGCGGCGGCACCCGGTTCGTCATCTCGATCATGGGGTCGCGGCCGGGTGGCCACACGCAGATGGGCTTTCTCGTCGACGACCTCGCGGCGACCGTGAGGCAGCTGCGAGCGAAGGGCGTGGTCTTCGAAGACTACGACCTGCCTGGGCTCATGACGACCGACGGCATCGCCGATCGCGGCGACATGAAGGTGGCGTGGTTCAAGGACAGCGAAGGGAACATGATCGGGATCATGGAGCCGGTGGACGACGACATCCGCGTCGATGCGGGAGCCGTCGCGGCCGGCCGCTGATCGTGCCGCCGGCGCCCCTGAAGATCCGGCCGGAGCGGTCCATCTACCGGATCGACGGCGGCTGGTTCAAGGCGCGCTGGCACTTCTCGTTCGACCGGTACAACGACCCGAACAACATGGGGATCGGGACGCTGCGCGTCTTCAACCACGACACGCTCGTGCCCGGCGCCGACTGGCCGATGCACCCGCACCGCGACATCGAGGGGATCACCTACGTCGTGTCGGGACATTTCGAGCATGCCGACAGCCTCGGCAACGACGGCGTCCTCGAACCGGGTGGCGTGCAGCGCATGCGCCTGGGCTCGGGCGCGGAACACTCCGAGCGCAACCACTCGAAGACCGAGCCGATGGAGTTCATCCAGATGTGGATCATCCCGGCGCAGCGCGGCCTCGAGCCCGACGTCGCTCAGCAGCAGCACACCGTCGCCGACCGGACGGATCGGCTGCTCCGTTTCCTCAAGCCCGAGGGCGTCGCCGGCGAGGGCCTCACGGTGGCGCGCGACGTCTCGATGTACGCGTCGCGGCTGTCGTCCGGGCGGGAGGTGCCGCACGCCATCGGAGCCGGGCGCGGCGGCTACCTCTACGTCATCGACGGCGCGCTCACGGTCAACGGCGAGCGCATGTCGAGTGGCGACGCTGCATACGTGCTCGGCGCCGGCGAGCTCGCCTTCCGGGCCGAGCGGGAAAGCGACCTGATCCTGGTGGACACGCCTCTCTAGGCGACGCGGCGCCCCTCGGCGTACACCTCGCGCACGATCGGGCCGCCCAAGCGGTACGCGAGCTCGCGCTCGTCATCGGTGTCGAGCACGACCAGATCCGCGCGGCGACCCTTCACCAGCGCGCCGGTCCGCCCGCCGCGGCCGAGCGCGTGCGCGCCATTGATCGTCGCGGCCACGATCGCCTGGTGCGGCGTCAGACCGCACAGCACGACCCCGAGCGCGATCGCGGTCGGCATGCCCTCGAGCGGCGAGGTTCCCGGGTTGTGGTCCGTCGCCACGGCGATGGGCACGTCGGCCGCGAGGAAGCGACGCGCGTCGGGTGGCGCGTACCCGACGAAGAACGCGCTCCCCGGCAGCAGCACTGCTGGGATCGCGGCCCGCGCGAGCGCGCGAAGTCCCTCCGTCGACGCGTTCGCGACGTGATCGGCCGAGCGCGCGTGCGCGCGGGCCGCGAACGCGGTCGCGCCGACGTCGTTGAGCTGATCGGCGTGGAGCGTGAGGGCGAGCCCCGCCTCTCGCGCGGCCTTCGCGAGCGGGCGTACCTCTTCGATGTCGAATACGCCGTTCTCGACGAACGCATCGACGGCCTCGGCGAGTCCTTCGTCGGCGACCGTGCGCACGGCCTGCGCCGCGTCGCGCACGAAGCCGCGGCGGTCCTCGGCGCGCGCGGCGGGGAGGGCATGGAGCGCGAGATACGTCGCCGCGACGTCGATGTGCGATGCCCTCGCCGCCGCCGCGATGACGCGCAGCTGGCGAAGCTCCTCCGCCGGCTCGAGCCCGTACCCGCTCTTCACCTCGATCGTCGTCGTGCCCAGCGCCACCGCACGCGCGAGCCGCCGTTGCACGAGCGCGATCAGGTCTTCCTCGCTCGCGTCGCGCGTCGCGCGAACGGTCGCGTGGATCCCGCCGCCACGCTCGAGGACCGCGAGATAATCCGCGCCGCTTCTCCGCGCGACGAACTCATCCCATCGCTGGCCCGCGTAGCAGAGATGGGTGTGCGCGTCGACGAAGCCCGGCATGACGACACGCCCTTCGGCGTCGACCTCCAGCGCGTCCGGCGTGCGCTCGAGATCGCGCCACACGTCGCCACGGCCCGTTGCGACGACGACGCCGTCGCGCGATGCGAGCCATCCGTCATCGATCGCGCCAACGTCGCCGGCGGACGGTCCGACACGGGGCCGCTCCTCCTTGAGCGGCGCAAGCGTGAGCAGGCGCGCACGGCGAATGACGAGATCCGCTTCCACCAGCAGCTAGCCGTCAGCGGCCGCGGGGAGTGTCATCGAGAGCGGCCACACGGGGAGTGAGGAGCGCGGGGAGCGTCGCGAGCGAGAGTTGAGACCGCGGGATGAAATCGGCCGTCCGCAGAGCAGCGGGAGCGGGCCCGTTTCGAGCGAGCGACGCTCCCCGCGATCCGTACGCATCACTCACTCCAGGAAGTGACTCTCGATGACACGCGAGCGGTCGAACGAATCGAGCTTGAGCGCGTCCGCGGTCACTTGCATCGCCGCATCGAGCGGGAGCAGCCCGATGAGCTCGCCGCGTAGGATCGCCACGCCGGCGTCGTTGGCGCGACGCTCGACCTCATGCCACACAGTCGCGAGCGACGTCTGCGTCGTATCGAGCAGGTTCATCGAGACCTGGGCGCGCGGCGGACCCGTGAGCTCGAATCCGAGCGCCTGGACCGCGGGCAGCCCGCCCGACGACTCGCGGATCTCCTTGGCGATCCGCTTCGCGAGCTTCACGTCCGCGGTGTCGAGCTCGATGTTGAAGGCGATGAGCGGCGGGCGCGCGCCCACGACGATCGCGCCGGCCTTCGCGTGCAGCACGGCCGGTCCGGCATCAGGGACATGCGTCGTCGCGAGCAGATCCGCGAGGCCCTCGTACTGCGGCTTGCGGATATCGGGAAGTCGGATCCGCTCCGGTCGCGTCGCGGCACGCGCGTAGAAGTACACCGGCACGTCGTGACGCTCCGCGACCTCATGACCGAAGCGATGCGCGATCGCGACGCACTCCTCCATCGTCAGGCCGGCGAGCGGCACGAACGGCACGACGTCCACGGCGCCGAGGCGTGGGTGCTCGCCCCGGTGCGAGCGCATGTCGATCTCGCCATACGCCGCGGTGATGAGCGCATGCGCGGCAGCCGTAACGGCCTCGGCATCGCCGGCGAAGGTGAAGACCGAGCGGTTGTGGTCGCTGTCGCTCGTCTGGTCGAGGAGGCGCACGCCGGGGACGTCGCGGATGGTCTTCGCCAGTCTGTCGATCACGTCGCCCCGCCGGCCCTCGCTGACGTTCGGCACGCATTCGACCAGCCGCGCCACGACGTGAAAGCCTAGGTCATCCCCCATTCGTGGGGGGTTGTCGGGCCACCAACGGATGATGAGACTGGCCGTGGTGGAAGCGGATCGGAATGCCCTGGGCCTGAGCCTCGCGCTCTTGCAGTTCAACCCGTCATCGGTCGTACTGCTCGACACCGACGGCCGCATCCGTTCGCTCAATCGGAACGCCGAACGGCTCCTCTCGACGACGGAGGCCGACGCGATCGGCAAGAGCTACACCGTTGTGTTCGGCGACTCGCTGTCGCACCGGGTCTTCAAGCTGATGCTGCAGGGCGGCGGGCAAGGCGAGGCGCGCGCGATCGAGGCGACGCTGCCGGGTGGTCGCCGCGCGAAGCTGCGAGCGACCGCCGGTCCGCTGAAGGACGCCCGCGGCATCGTGAGCGGGATCGTGTTCGTCGCGGACGAGGACACCTCGTCACCGAAGCTCGAGGCGCTCGCCGATCAGCAGGTGCGCCTGCGCGACGCGCTGCGCCGTTACCTCGGCGAGAGCGTCGCCGAGATGGTCGACGCGCGGCCGTCGTTCGTCGACGTCGGCGGCCAGACACAGACCGTCAGCGTGCTGCATGCCGATGTGCGCGGGTACACGACGATGGCCGAACAGCTGCCGCCGGATCGCGTCGTCTCGCTATTGCTCCGCTACCACGGCGCGGCGGCGAAGGCGATCCGCGGCACCGGAGGCACGATCGACCGCTTCGCGGGCGATGCGATCCTCGCCCTCTGGAACGCACCGGTGCCGCAGGCCGATCACGTGCGGCTCGCCCTGCGGGGCGCGCTCGCGATGCGCGACGCCGCGCGCGAGGTGGGCACCGAGCTGGGCTACGGCATCGGCGTTCACACCGGCGAGGCGATGGTCGGCAACCTCGGCAGCGACCAGTACCAGAACTTCACCGCCATCGGCGACACCGTGAACGTCGCCGCGCGGCTCCAGGGCCAGGCTCAGGCCGGCGAGGTGGTCTGCTCGGCGGCAGCGCTCCAGGGTGCGGGCGAGGGCGTACGGACGACGCCCCTCGGCGCGTTGGAGTTGAGAGGACGTCGGACCCCGGTGGAGGCGTACCGGGTGGAGGGGATCGAGTGACCTTGGAGCCTGGGAACACGCTCGGCAACTACCAGATCGTCGAGAAGATCGGCGCTGGTGGTATGGGCGCCGTGTACAAGGCGTATCAGCCCGCCCTGGGTCGTTACGTCGCGATCAAGGTGCTCCCGCCACAGACCGCCGGCGACCCCGCGTTCGCCGAGCGCTTCGCGCAGGAGGCGCGCGCGATCGGGAAGCTGCGCCATCCGAACATCGTGACGGCGTTCGACTTCACGCAGCAGGACGACGTCGCGTATCTGGTCTCGGACTACATCGACGGGGGCACGCTCGCGGACCAGCTCGGTTCGCCGCTGCCACTCGAGTACGCGATGGGTATCCTCGGGCCGATCGCCGGCGCGCTCGATTACGCGCACTCGCGCGGCGTCGTGCATCGCGACATCAAGCCACAGAACGTCCTGCTCACGCACGACGGAGCACCGGTGCTGACCGACTTCGGTCTCGCGAAGATCGTCGGACCGGGTTCGGGTATGACCCAGGCCGGATCGCTCATGGGCACCGCCGACTACATGGCACCCGAGCTCGCGTCCGGCGCCGAGGCTGCCGGACCCGCGGCGGACCAGTACGCGCTCGGGCTCATCGCGTACCAGATGCTCGTCGGCCGCCATCCGTTCCCGGCGGACAATCCCCTCTCCGCGCTGATGGCGCACGCGCACAAGCCGGTGCCCATCCCGAGCCAGCTCGGCGTCGTGCTCCCGCCCGGCGTCGAATCCGCGCTCCTTCGCGCGCTCGCGAAGAAGCCCGAGGAGCGCTTCGCGCGCTCCGGCGACTTCGTCCGCGCGCTCGCCGGGTCGCAGTTCTCGGTGCCGACGTCCGCAGTCGCGGCGTTCGCCGCGCCGACGACGAGCCCGTCGCAACCGCCATCGGCCGCGAGCTCCTCGCAGCCGCCATCGGCCGCGAGCTCGTCACCGCCGCCAGTCGCGGCAACGCCGATCGTCGCAGCGCCCGCAGCGCCGCTGCTGCCGACGGACGCGACGGCATCGCCGCTGCTCTCACCAGCCGCTCTCGTCGGTCCCGTCGCGCGCGTGGAGCCGCCGACGCCCGAGCCGACGGTCGTCACGCCCGACGCAGGCCTCGTGCCTGGCGCAGCTGCAGCGGCCACCGCGGTGATGGCAGCGCCCAAGACCCGCGGCGGATTCCCGTGGCGGCGGGCGCTGGTGCCCGGCGCCCTCGTGCTCGTGCTCGCCCTTCTCGCGCTGCGCGGCGGGATCGAGCGTGGCGCGACCGGCGAGCGCACGAATCCACCGCAACAGACCGCAGTGCGAACGGTCGCACCGACGACCGCGCCGACGATCGCGCCGACCGTCGCTCCGACGCTGGCCCCCACCGCGCGGCCCACCGTCCCGGCCGTGACCGATGACTACGGCAACAACATCGGTTCCGCCGCCGGGATCGCGCCGGGTCCGCACGAGGGGACGATCGCTCCAGCGGGTGACGTCGACTTCTTCCGGATCATCGTTCCCGCGAGCACGGCCATCGCGGTCGAGCTACATGCCGACACACTCGTGGGCGGCGCTGTCACCGTCTTCAACATGTCGGGCAACGAGCTCACCGACGAAGTGAACACGGGTCCCGATCGGGTCGCGAAGGTGACCTACTTCGCGCGCGACGCCGGGGCGTATTTCGTGCGCGTCCGTGGCGTGCGTTCAGAGCTCACCGGGACATACACGATCAGCTACGCCGTCTCGGGTCGTTAGCGATCGCCCGCGCGCCTAGTGGCGCGCGCTGGTCTCGGCGTGCTGCGCCTCCGCGTTTCGGATGCGCCGCGTGAGGATCGGAAGCAGCGCGAGCGCGATCTGCGGATGGCTCTCGAGGATGCCTCGGAAGTGCCAGCGCTGGATGCCGAGCGCCGTCGTGGGCTCGACCGCGCGCGCGCTCGCGGAGCGCGGGAACTCGTCGAGGAGCGCCATCTCGCCGAAGACCTCGCCAGGTCCCAGCGTCGCGAGCTTGATCTCCTTGCCGTTCTTGTCTTGGACGATGTCCACCTTGCCGGAGCGGATGATGAACGCGCCGACGCCGGTGTCGCCCTGGCGGACGATCTCCTGCCCCGGCTGGTAGCGCTGCTCGACCGCCGCGTTCGCGATCGCGTCGAGCGACTTCTGATCGAGGTCCTCGAACCAGGAGACTCTCTTAAGGAAATCGGTGCTGACCGGCATGACGGCGGGATGGTAATGGTCCGGGCGATACTTCGCACCTGTGTCGTTCCGGATCGAGACCGCGCGCGACATCGGCGCTTGCACCCTCACCGTGCCCATCCAGGAAGAGGTCTGGAGTGGCGACGTCGTCGTCCCGCCGCAGCTCCTTCTGGCGGTGGCGCACAACGGCGGCTTCGTCGCGCTCGGCTACGCCGAGGGCGATGAACGGCCGGCCGGCTTCGTCTTCGGGTTCGTCGGCATCTACGACTATCACTTCCGCCACCACTCCCACATGCTCGCGGTGCGCGAGGCGTACCGCGGCAGCGGACTCGCCAAGGCACTCAAGGAAGCGCAGCGCGATCATTGCCTCGATCAGGGCATCGAGGTCATCGCGTGGACGATGGATCCGCTGGAGGCGCGCAATGCCACCTTCAACTTCGCCAAGCTCGGAGCGTTCACGCGCGAGTACCACCGTGATTTCTACGGACCGATGCCCGACAAGCTGAACGCGGGCCTGCCGTCGGACCGCATCTACGTCGAGTGGCCGATCGGCCACGATCGGACCTACAAGCGCCTCAAGGGCGACGATCGGCCGCCATCCCTGGAGGAGGCGGAGCGCGAGGGCATCACCTATACGCTGCGCGCGGACGGCGAGCGACCGGGGAAGGTCACGCCCGCCAGCGACGAGACACACCTGCTCCTCGAGATACCGGCGCAGTTCCAGACGCTGAAGGCACGCGATCCGAAGATCGCGCTCGCGTGGCGACTGGCGGTGCGCGAGGCGATCGAGCCCGCCTTTGCCCGCGGCTACGCCGCGGTCGAGTTCCTCCGCGGCGCGGACGGTCGCGGCGCGTACCTGCTCGTCCCGCAGCCACGGCGCGACGCGGAGGTCATCGACACCGATGAGTAAGACATGCGCTTAGAACGCGTCGAGCTATTCGTGCTGCGACTTCCACTGAAGCGCGCGTACGAGACGAGCGGCTCCCGCGAGACACATCAGACACGCGTGATCGCGCGCGTGGAGTCCGAGGGCGCCGTCGGTTGGGGCGAGAGCGTCGCTCCGGAGCTGCCCTGGTATTCGGGCGAGACGCCCAAGACGGTCTGGTACGCGCTCGACGAGATCATCATCCCCGCGCTGCTCGCCGCCGAGCTACATCAACCGGAGGACACCGAGCGCATCCTCGCGTGGATCCGCGAGCACCGCATGGCCAAGGCGACGCTCGAGATGGCGATCTGGGACCTCTTCGCCAAACGCGATGGCCGGTCCCTGTCGAAGCTGCTCGGAGGCACGCGTGATCGCATCCTCTGCGGGGTCGCGATCGGGATCCAGCCGTCGATCGACGAGCTGCTCGAGACGATCCACCGCGAGCTCACGGCCGGCTATCAGCGGGTGAAGGTGAAGATCAAGCCGGGCTGGGACGGCTCCGTCGCGGAGGCGATCCGCAACACCTTTCCCGACCTGCCCTTCATGCTGGACGCGAACTCCGCCTACACGCTCGCGGACGCGCCGCTCTTCAAACGCATCGACGCGTATACCCCGACGATGATCGAGCAGCCGCTCGCGCACGACGACATCGTCGATCACGCCGCGCTGCAGCGCGAGATCACGACGCCGATCTGCCTCGACGAGTCGATCCACACCGGCGACGACGCGCGCAAGGCGATCGAGCTGGGCGCGACGCGGGTGATCAACATCAAGGCCGGACGCGTCGGCGGCCTGACCTCGGCTCGGCGTATCCACGACGTGTGCCGCGAGCGGCGTGTCCCGGTCTGGTGCGGCGGCATGCTCGAGATGGGCATCGGCCGTGCGCACAACGTGCATCTCGCATCCCTTGCGAACTTCAGCCTGCCCGGCGACGTGTCCGCGTCAGAGCGCTATTTCGCGACCGAGATCATCGCCGAGCCGTTCACGGTGCGGCCCGACGGCACGATGCTCGTGCCCTCCGGTCCGGGCATCGGCGTCACCGTGCTGGAGAAACTCATCCGGAAGATCGCGGTGCAGACGAAGCGGTACCGGCCCGCTCGGAAGGCGACGGCGAAGGCGAAGCCGCGCTCTCGGGCGGCCACACCACGATCTCGTCGATGACCGTTCCGAAGGCGTCGATCAGGCGCGCGTAGTCGCCGCGCTGCCAGAGGAGCCGCGCCGCGGCGATGGGCCCGGCGGCGTACACGTGCTTTCGGCCGGGCACGAGGTCATCGGCGATCGGGTGGGTCGCGGCACGCACGCGCGAGCCGGAATGGATGCGGTAGATCTCACCGGCGCGAACGAACGACGGCGAGCCCCAGGTGTACACCCACTCCCACTCGACGGGCTTCGCCATCTCCTCGCGCCAGAGCGCGCGCAGGTGCTGCAGGCGCCAGTTCGCGAGATCGCTGTCGAGCGTCGCCTGCACCTCGATCCACTCGACGTTCGCGTCCTCGGCCGTCGTCGACGCGGGAGCCGGGCGGATGCTCAGGATCCTCGCCTTCGCAGCCTCGACGGGACGGAAATCGGCCACGCGTGGACAATACCCGACTGACTTTCGCGAGGGAGGACGCTGGTGAGCGAGCACAGTCGAGCGCTGCTGGCGGAAGCCGCGGGCACCTTCTGGTTCTTCTTCATCGGAGCCGGCGCGATCATCGCGGACGCGAACGGCAGCGGCGGCGGCCTCGGCGCCATCGCGCTCGCGCACGGCGTGACGCTCGCCGTCGCGGCCTCCGCCTTCGGCGCGCTCTCGGGCGCGCACTTCAATCCCGCCGTCACGTTCGCCCTGGCCATCGCGGGCCGGCATCCCTGGTCGCGGGTGCCGACGTACTGGATCGCGCAGCTCGCCGGCGGGCTCGTGGCCGGCTACGCGCTGCGCGGCGTGTTCGACTTCGCGCTCGCGGCGATCGACAAGACGCACCTGGGCACGCCGGCGCTCGCGAACGGCGTGAGCGTGCCGGTCGGCATCGCCGTCGAGGCGATCCTCACGATCTTCCTCGTTTGGGCGGTCTACGGGACCGCCGTGTCGCCGCTCGCCCCGCGCATCGCGGGATTCGGCATCGGTCTCGCCGTCGCGACCGACATCCTCATGGGTGGCCCGCTCACCGGTGCGGCGATGAATCCCGCTCGCCACGTCGGAACGGCGGTCCCGGCGATGTTCTTCGACAACTGGTACGTGTACTGGATCGGTCCGCTGCTGGGCGCGGCGATCGCCGGGCTGTCGATCCGCTTCGTCTTCGCGCCGGGGCCGGATCGCGTGGTTCCCGCCTAGGCTCTGGCCTCGTTCGCGACCAGGGCGAACTCCGTCCGGATCTCGTCGACGACCGAGAGCACCGAGAACGAGCTCGGTACGGTCATGCCGAAGTCACCGAACGTCCAGCTCGGGTTCGCCGTTGCGGTCGCTGTGAGCTTCGAGCCGCTGCGCGTGGCCTTCACGTCGAACGTGACCGACTTCGTCACGCCGTGGAGCGTCAGATCGCCCGTCAGCGTGAACGCGAAGTCACCCGCTGCCGCCAGCGGCAGCGCCAGCCCCGAGACCTTCTTCGGCACTAGCTCTGCCGTGCGGAAGCGGTCCGTCTCGAGCGTCTCGCGCTTGATGAATCCGTCCCGCTGAGACTGGTCGCTGGAGATCGTGGTCATGTCGACGCTGATCTTCGAGCCGGCTGAGAAGGTCCCGTCCGGGTTCAGGGCGAAGCTTCCTTGCGCGCCGGTGATGGTGAGCACGGCGTCGGAGGGGGCGGGCACTCGCGCGAGCTGCTCGCGGACGCGGACGGTCGCCTTCGATGCCGGATCGACGTTGAAGGTGATCGCCCCGGTCTGCGGCGCCGAGGTCGCGGCGGCGGTGGCGGTCTGCGCCGTCGCCGACGGCGCGGACGCACCGCCTCCCCCGCACGCTGTCAGCAGAGCGAGACCGAGCGCGGCGGCGCGGCTAACCGCAGGCACCGTCGCAAACACGCACGACCCCCTTCATCTGTGGATGGACGCCACAGTGATACGCGTACACGCCCACCTTATCGAATGTGATCGCGGCGCTGTTGCCGCTATCGAGCCCGAGGTCGAATGGACGTCCCTCGTCGCTCGACGTCACGGTATGGAACTCCTTGCCCATGTTCACGAACGTGACCGAAGTGCTCGCGGACACGCGGATCTCGTTCGGCCGGTACGTCCACTGCGCTTCCTTGCCGGCCGGCTCGATGACCTGGACCTCGTCCGGTCGCAGTGGCGTCGCCGCTGTCGCGCTGCCGCATGCGGCCAGCGCGAGGAGCAGCGCGCACGCCGCGGCTCGGATCGTCCAGCGCGGGATCACGACGATGCTACGTTCGCGCGCCTCGCGCGGATGAGGCGATCCCCGAAAGAGGTGGCCTAGCATCACGGTCTCGCCACGAAGAGGGGGCACGGCAGTGGAGCGCACGCAGCTGGAACGTCTGATCGAGCGGCACCTGACCGCTGAGCGGGAGCGCGATATCACGGCGATCCTCGCAACGTGCACGCCCGACGTCGAGCAGGATGCCGTCGGCCGCGACCCGAATGTGATCCGGGGCCACGAAGCGCTTGAGTCTTTCTACCGCGAGTTCCTGGCCGACCTCGAATATGCCGCGGTGACCAGCGTGCGGCGCCTCTACGGAGACGACTTCGTGGTCGATGAGTCGATGATCGACGCCGTAGCCCACGGGCGGCCATTCGACATGGAGGGATACGGCCGGCCGATCCGCTTTCGCACGTTGCGGATCTTCGAAGTCGGAGACGACCTGATCCGGCGCGTGAGTGTCTGGGCCGACCTCGACGCGATCCACAGGCAGCTCGCTCCACCGACGCACGCCTAGATGCATACAGGAGGACCCGCGCTATGAGATGGATCACTCGCGAGCATCCCCGCGTCGACCGCGTCGCGTGCCCCTGGCTCATCGAGCGGTTCATCGATCGGGACGCGGAGTTCCTGTACGTCGCGAGCGACGCCGTCGCGGCCGAGGCGAAGCGCACGGGCGCGACCCCGTACGACATCAAGGATGCCGAGCTTGGACACCACGGCGCTGAGTGCAGCTTCGACGCGTTCGTGCATCGCTACGGGCTCGACAAGGATCCGGCGCTGGCGTACATGGCGAAGGTCATCCGCGGTGCGGACACCGACGACAAAGACATCACGCCAGAGTCACGGGGGGTCGAAGCCTTGCTCGATGGCGTTCGCGCGATGCATCACCCGAACGATCAGGAACAGCGGAGGGCGTCGAGGCCGATCCTCGACGCCCTCTACTCCTATTGCCGGACGAAGGTCTCCGCCGCGATCACTTGACCAGCAGCTCGCCGCGCGGCTGCGACAGCACTCCCGAGTCATAGCCATCCGTGGTCTGAAGACGCAGCGTGTCCGTGCCTTCTCTGCCGCCGTCGTGCACGTCGAGCCGGAACGTCACGGAACCGAACGCTCCGTACACGGTGGCGTCCGCGCCGGTGACGATCATGGAATCGAACCGCGTCGACTCGTACGTCCGCCCGTCTCCGTCGAAGAAGATGCTTCCCTTGATCTCACCGTTCTTCGACTCGACGTTGAGCTTCGTCTTGATGCCGCCGCTCCACGTCTGGGTGCCTTGGATCTTGCCCTCGGTGGCAGTCGGCAACGCGATGGTCACCGTCGCGGTCGCGATCGGCGATGAGTCGCCGGAGGTGTCCGTGACCCGCAGGGCCACGGTGTACGTACCGACGGCCGTGTACGTATGCGTGGGGTTACGAAGGTTGACGCCCGTCGCGTCGGCGGTGAAGGTACTGCCGTCGTAGTCGAAATCCCACGCGTAGGTCAGTGTCTCGAGGGCGCCGTCGGGATCCGTCGCGCTGCCTGAGAACGTCACCGGACCGAAGGGCACGCCGCTGTACGGGCCGCCGGCGTTCGCCGTGGGTGCGGTGTTGAAGTGGACGCCGATGACGACCGGGTCGTGGTCGGACGAGCGGTACGGACCCGGGTCGTAGAAGGTCGTGATCTGGTTCGTCGTCTTGAACTCGGTGTTGTAGTCGAGCACGACGGGCTCGTCGGGGTTGATGTGCCAGTCTGTCGCGCTGGTGACCTGCGCCGCGAGCGACGCCGTCGCGAGCCCGTGATCGAGGTAACCCGACTCGCCGCTGAAGACATACGAGTACGCTCCGAGGCCGCCGAACGTCCTCACCAGGTTGGTGAAGCCGCCGCTGGTGAACGTCGTGATCGGATCCTCAAAGGTGTACGAGTTCATGTCTCCGATGAGCAGGAAGTCGGGATCGCCGCTGCCGGTCGGGTCGGTCGCGAGCCAGTCCACCAGGGCGGCGGCCGCGGCCGTCCGCGTCAGGTTGCAGTTGCCCTGACCGTCGCCGGTGTCCGGGTCGCCGGGACAGGCCGAGCCCTTCGACTTGAGATGGTTCACGACGACGGTGAGCTTCTGACCGGTCGCGTTCTGCGTGAACGTCTGCGCCAGCGAGGGACGGTTCAGCGTGTCGATGAAGCGAGGGTCCGTCGCCGACGTGATGATCTGGTAGGCATGCGTTGGCGTCACCGCCGCGGGCTTGTAGATGAGCGCCACCTTGATGGCGTCGGTACCGATGACGCCGGTGTCGATGAACGAGTACGTGCCGGCGCCCATCGTGGCGTTGAGGGCGGCGACGAGATCCTCGATCGCGCTGTTCGGCGGCGCGTCGTTCTCGAGCTCCATGAGCCCGACGATGTCGGCGTTGATCGCCGTCAGCGCGCTGACCTCTTTGGCGAGCTGTCGCTGGAACTCGAAGAGCGTGGTCGCGCCGCGGGGCGTCGGGAAGCCGCCGCCCAGGCCGTCGGCGTTGAAGAAGTTGATCACTTTGAACGACGCGACCTTGAGATTGCCCCCGACCGGCGCCGGTGCGGGCGTCCGCGGATTCGTGTGTAGGAAGGTGATCGGCCCGACCGGCTGGATCCGGTAGGTGTTGAAGCGGTAGTCCATCACGCCGGTGAGGCCGGCGAGCGTGTCGCCGACACGGAGCGTGTTGCTCGCGGAGAGACCGCCCTGCGGGTACAGGGTCGGATCGATGTTCTGGAGGTTGTTGCCGTCGTCGAGGACGATCCGGCTGCGGTTGTTCTGCGCCAGCTGCGCGATCGCCGCGGCACCTGGCGTCGTGATCGCGGTCGGCGTGTACAGCCGGCCCACGCCGGAGAGGCTGACCTCGCCGAAGCGGCCCAGGGTGAACACCTCGGTCGCGGTGAGCGTCTGGTCGAAGCTCACGAGCATGCCCTCGTAGCGCTCGAGATCGCTGACGTTCGCGACCGGCAGGCTCACGGCGGTCGCGGGGACCGACGCGCCGGTCGAGCAGATCGACACCGCGTTCACGGAGGTGATCTCCGTCAAGCCCGAGAGCTCCGTCGCGGTCCCACGAACTCGAACGAGATCGCCGGCGCTGACCGCGAAGCTCGCGTTGAAGACGAAGATGCCTTCCGACGTCAGCGGGTCGGCATCCGCGTCGGCTGCCTCCTCTTCCACGTAGAAGCCACTAAAGCCGCCGGGCTGCTGGTAGTCGCCCACCACGACGCCCTCGACGATCACCGTCGCGCCGGCTAGTGGCGTTGCCGTTCCACTTCCCTGCACGTCGTGGATGCGCGTCGCCGGATCGCCGCAGGTGAACACGTCCGCCGTCTGGAAGGTGAAGACGTAGTCCACCGTCATGTTGTCCGGCGGGTCGCTCGTGTCCTGATCGGTGATATTCGCGGCGAGCACGGTCACGGTGCAGGCTTCATTCGCGGCGAAGTTCGCCGCCGGATCGAGCGTGAATGTCGTCGGCCCGCCCGTCGTCGTCGCGGTGTGGGCGAGGCTCGTCGCGCACGTGATGGTGGCCCAGTCGCCCGTCGTCGTGACGGGCTCGCTGAACGTGATCGCGATGTTCGCGTCGAGCGCCACGCCGGAGGCGCCGCTCGCCGGAGTCGTCGACGCGACAGCCGGCGGCTGATCGACACCGCAGACGTGGAGCGGCGACAGCGTGTTGCGCGGCGCCGGAATGGCCGCGGTGAAGTCGGCGCTGTTGTTGTCCGTGTCGACACAGCCGCTTTCGTTGCGGAGATCCGCGGTGGTGTTCGACGTCGCAGGAGCGGCGGCACCTTCGAAGAAATTGGCGCCATCCCAGCCGATGAGGTCGACGATCATCGCCAGCGCGGCTGGGGAGCAGGGGGTCGATCCACCATTGCAGCCCAGCGGTGTCGTACTGCTCACGAGAGCGACCTTTCCTCCCGTGGCACTCATGTTGATCGGCGTCGCGTCAGTGATGAAGGGGGCTGGGAGTGGCACGCCTACGGCGGCGTTGCTCGCCTCTTGGACGAGCACGTACTGGCCCGGTGCGAGGAAGCCAGACAGGGGCGTGATGAGGTTGGTCGCCGAGCCGAAGTTCCCGGTGCCCGTGGCGCTGGTGTACTGGATCGACATTCCCGTCAGGTCGACGAGTGTTAGGCCGCGGTTGAAGATCTCGACGAAGTCGTTGGTGTAAGGGGCTCCGCTGTTACCGCCTCCGCCGTACACCTGGCTGATCACCACGCTGGACGACACAGCTGCCGCCGGAACGTGGCCGGCCGGAACTCCGACAAGGACCATGGCGAAAGAAACGAACGCGGACAGCCAACGGCGACCCATTCCTCAACCCCCAACCCACTCTCTGGCTCACACCGGCGCGACGCGAAAGACGCGGGTCAGCCTAACGCAGACGTGGAACACTCCGCGACGATGAGCCTGTGGCTCGACGGTGAAGTTTCGCCCCACTATCCACCGCTGGACCGCGACGTAACGGCGGACGTCGCGGTCGTCGGCGCCGGCATCGCCGGCGTCGCGACCGCGTACTTCCTCGCGTCCGCCGGTGCGAAGGTCGTCGTGCTCGAGGCGCGGCGCGTGGCCGAGGCCGCGAGCGGTCGGAACGCGGGATTCCTCCTCGCCGGCGTCGCGGAGAACTTCGTCGCCGCCGCCCGCCGGTACGGCGAGCGGAACGCGCTGCGCATCTGGCGCTTCACCAAACGCACGCAGGCGCTCGTGCGCTCGCTCGTCGCGGAGGACGCGATCGACTGTGCGCTCCGCTGGAACGGATCCGACCAGATCGCCGGCGACGACGAAGAGTGGCGCGAGATCCGCGCGAGCGCCGAGCGTCTTCGGTCCGAGGGCGTCGCCGTGAGCGTCGACCTCCAACGGCGATCCGCGACGTACGCCGACGACGGCGAGCTGCATCCGGTGCGCTGGGTGCGCGGGCTCGCTGCGGCGGCGGTCACGAAGGGCGCGCGCATCCACGAGTCAACGCGCGTAGACGCCATCGAGGCCGGCGCCGTGCGCACCGGAGCGGGCATCGTGCGCGCGGGCGCGACCGTCCTCTGCACGAACGCGTATACGGCGCACCTCGCGAGCTCACGGATACGGCCGGTGCGCGGACAGATGCTCGCGACAACTCCCACGGCACGCGTGTTCACGCGACCGGCGTATGCGAACCGCGGCTACCGCTACTGGCGGCAGACGAGCGCCGGTCGCGTCCTCGTGGGCGGCTGGCGCGACACCGCGGTCGACGAAGAGGTCGGCGAGGAGGAGCGCACCACCGAGGTGATCCAGACGCAGCTCGAGGCGTTCCTCCGCGACCACGAGATCGCCGCGGCGGTCACGCATCGCTGGGCCGGGACGATGGGTTTCTCGCACGACGCGCTGCCCTATATCGGGCGCATCGCGCCGGGCGTGTTCGTCTGCGGCGGCTTCACCGGCCATGGGATGGCGTTCGGTCCGGCGTCAGCCGAGCTCGTCGCCGCGCTCGTCCGTGGCGTGACACATCCCGACGCCGATCTCTTTGATCCGTCGCGCTGACCGATCGCCGCTCGCTGACCGATCGTCGACGCGCCGAGCGTCGATGCGTCTGTCGTCGCCGCGCTGATCCTCGTCGTACACGAGCGATGCGTGATTTCCGCGACGCGTCGGAGTTATTCCGCCAGAGGCCGAGGCGGACTCGGCAGAGGTGGAAGGGGCATCGGTGCACGCGTCGGCCGTCCCGACGATCGACGATATCGGCGGGCTGTTCGCTTACCTCGTCACTAATCCGTATCTCTTCATCAGCTCGACGACGGTCATGACCAGCGGGCTGCTCCTCGGCGCGGTGCTTGTGAGCGTGCTCCCCCAGCGCACACACCTGCTCCGGCGGATCGCGCCGACGCTTGCCGTGATCCTCGCCTATTTCGGGCTCGGCAGCATCGCGCTCTCGACCGAGATCCTCGTCCGCTTCCACGACACGATCCCGAACGAGACGGAGATCCAGTTCGTGAGTGGACTCGGACATTTCTTCGAGGCCGCGATGGGGATCGCGCTGCTGGCCGCCCATCTGCGCGGGCACAGCCGGACCGCCTGGCTGTGGGCGCACACGCTGGCTCTGACGTACTGGACGTTCCAGGTCGCGGTGCTCACGCCACCGTGGTTCGCCTTCCAGGGTCAGCGCGAAGCCGTGCTTCAGGTCGTCCTTGTCATGCTGATGCTTGCCGCGACGATGAACGTCGCCCTCTGGAGAGCTGCCCTGAGGCGGTGAGCGGGATCGGCGGTAACCGCCCGCGTCGGTGGCACTGGGCGACCCGCCGGAGCATTCATAGACTCGCGATGTGGCGAAGCCCTGCCCTCTCTGTGACTTCCTTGCCGCGAACCACCGTGAGTGGGTACGTCACCTGTCGCGAGTGCACGATTGGGATCCGAGCGGCGAACCGGACCATGTGGGTGACATGCTCGTTGCGATCGGATTCGGGTTCGTCGCTTTCCTCGCGTTGATGACGACAGTGATCTGCACCTCCGGCGGACCGCATCCGAGAAGTTGCGATCAGCTTGGAGCGTGGATGCTCGTCGGCCTCGCCGCGTTCGTCGCTGGGCTTCTTGTCCTCGGGATCCAGCCACTCCGGCGACTCGGTCGACGCCAGTGGATCGCGAGCAGGCGCGCGGGCACGGTGCAGACCAGAGCGCCCACCGGGCCGCTCGCACGTGCCCGTCTGCGCCGCATCGACACCCTCATCTCCGCGCTGATCCCTGTTGCCTTCGGAGCGATCGTTCTGTACCAGGTCGTCCCGGGCGAGTTCGGCCTGCTGTTGACGGGCATATCGTTCACGTGCCTTGCCGTATTGGCCTTCGTCCGCGCGAGGTTGCGAGGACGTTTTCTTCCTCGGGGCCCATGACGCCCATGCTGCGCTCTTCGATGATGCCGACCGCCGCGAGGGGTACGTCGAGCCGGCTGACGACGCCACGAGAGAATACGAGTCGACGCTGAGGTAGGAAGGAGCCTGCGATGACCACAGTGAGCGTGCCCACCGGCTCTCGATGGTCGCGCATCGACCGGATCCTGCTCATCGCGCTGCTGCTGGCGTACGTGCCCGGTACTCCCGGTCTCGGCGTCGACACCCGCGAATCTTCATCCGTGAGCCTCGGCGTCGTGTACGGGATCGCGTTCCTCGCGCCGCTCGTGGCACTCGCCGCGTCATGGAAGTGGCCGCTCGTGGCGGCATGGGCCGGCGTTATCGCGGGTGCCCTCGCGATCACGTTGCCGGTTCTCGATCTCGCGGGCGTGCTCGTCGGCCCCCCACCCGCCGGCATGATCGTCGTGAACATTGTTGTCGCGATCCTCGGTGCGGCCGTCGCGTGGCGAGGCTGGCGCCTGGCCCGCTGAGCACGAGGGCAGGCTCAGCAATCCGCCATCAGCCCGCGGCACGCTGCCGCGTGTGAGCCCTCCGGGACACTCGGCGCCCCGATGAGAGACCGTGCGCGGCCGCGCTGGTCGTAGTCGACGAAGCGGAACTGATCGGCCAGCCCGTCGAGCTCAGGCAGCAAGTACTCGTGGTTGAAGTCAGGTCCGCCGTGCAGGACGACGATCGGCAGCCCGTGCCCGACGTCCCGGACGTATAGGCGAGCTCCATTGCTGAGCAGCCAGGCTTCACGGATCTCGAGAGGGGCGGGCGAGTCGCCCAATGGGCTGGTCATCGTTGCACGAGCCAGCCCACCGGTCGATTCGGTCAGCAAGGACTTGTGAGCCGTCCGGGCGTCGCCGTCCGCGCCCGCTTGTGGCGGCGTAGTGTGCAGCGTCTTCGCGTCTGCGAGGACAAAAAGGGAGGGCAGGATCGTGCGCAAGCTTCTGGTAGTCGCTTCAATCAGCGCGAGCTTTATCCTCGGCGGTGCGGTCTTCGGCGGCGGTGTCGCGACCGCGGCGCAGAGGGCGCTAGAAGTGCTCATCACGAACGACGCCGCGAGCGCCGTACCGACGCTCGACGTCGGGGGAAGGCAGATCGCCGCCACGTCGATGGTGTTAATCACATCAGATGGCCAGGAGAGCGGCACCCAGGTCATCTACAACGTGCCGGTGGGCAAGCGTCTGGTCGTCGAGCATGTGGACGTGATGGTGAGGAGTCAGACCGGCGAGACGGATGTCGTCTCCGTCCTCGAGGGCGCCGCCCCTGGCGTGACCGAGCGACAGAATCTGCTCATCCCCCTGACGCAGGTCGGGCCCTACGCCACGAGCCCGGGCTTCACGCAGGTGGCAGCCGGGTCGTCGACGGCCCGTATGTATCTGCGGGGCGGAACGCAACTGGCCGCGGTCATGCTGCGCGGCGCGACCGCGGGACCAGCCTACGCGAATATCTTTCTCGCGGGGTACCTCGTCGACGAGTGACCAGGTCTCGCTTAGTGTCGCGGTGAGCCTGCCGGGATTCGAACCCGGAACCAAGGGATTAAAAGTCCCCTGCTCTACCGTTGAGCTACAGGCCCTGGGAGTGCCGCCGCGCGAGCTCGCTCGCGCGAGCGGCCGACGACGGGTCTAGTGCGCGAAGCGCACGACCAAGTTTACGGCTCGGGCACTCGCATCCGGATGAAGCGCTGCGGTCCGTACTCGCTGTCGTGATCGAATGTCTCCACGATGTCCGCGGCGTGCGCGCGGGCCACCGCGTCGGCGTAGCCGTTCGCGATCGACGCGTCGCGCTCGATGAAACGCCCACCCGCGGCGCGCACGTCGGCGTAGAGCCGCTGCATCAGCAGCTTCACCAGCCCGCGCCCCTGATGGCTCGACGCGATCGCGGTGTTGGCGATGTAGTAGGTGCCGCCGCGACGCGGCTCCGCCTGCGTGTAGCCGACGAGCAGCTCGTCGTCCCAGAGCAGCACGGCCAAGTGGCGCGGCGCGTTGAACGCGCGGCGCAGCCCCTCGGGAGCGAACGCGCCCTCGCCGAAGCAGTCACGTTCGATCTCGTCGATGCGCCCCCGGATCGTGCGCCACGAGCGCGCGCTTGTGCGGCCGAACGATTCGACGCGAGCGTCGCCCACGCGCCCAGTGTCGCGCTAAGACGATGCGCTCCGGCGTCAACACCACCCGGCCGGATTTCGCGTGGGACAAAGGCCGCCGAGCACCGGTCTCAAGTGCGGAGCACACTTGCTTTCGGATGAAAGGCTGAACCGGGGTTGAGCGAGCAGGCGGGGACGCCGGGAGCCGAGCGGCGTCGGGTCCGCGGCCGGCGCCTCACGGATCGTCAGGTAGTGGTGCTCGAGCTCGTGGCCGAGGGCCTCGAGAACAAGGAGATCGCGCATCGGATGGGCCTGTCGGAGCAGGCCGTCAAGGAGCACGTCTCGACCCTCCTGCACCGGCTGGCGGTCCGTAACCGGGCGGCGCTGGCCGAGATCGCCACCGAGCTCAAGATCGTCGGCACGACCGAGCTTGATCCCGAGTGGCTGAGCTACATCTTCCAGCGCTCGCCGGTCATGCGCGCCATCGTCCGCGGGCCGGACCACATCTTCGTCGCCGTCAACGACGCGTACCGGGAAGCATCGCTCGGCCAGGAGCTCGAGGGTCGTCCGTTCCGCGAGGTCTTTTCCGACGGCGCCGTCGAGATCCTTGACGAGGTGTATGCGTCGGGAAAGTCGAAGGTCCTCCACGACTTTCCCGGGCGGTGGGGACGACCGTCCACCGACGGCGACGCGTACGCGGAGGTGGCGCTCCAGCCGCTGCCGGGGCCGGGCGGCGTCGCCGGCATCAGCATCCTCGCGGTCGACGTCACCGACGCGGTGCGGGCTCGCCAGCAGCTCGCGGAGCTCAGCGCCGAGCAGTTCGCGATGCTCGATCTCGTCCCGAGCGGCATCGTGGTTCTCGACCTGAGCGGCGCCGTCGTCAAGGTGAACCGGGCGGCGCAGACGCTGCTCGGCGCCGGGCCGTTCAGGCCCGTGGGTCCCGGCAGCGTCGACGATTACCGCCTGCGCGAAGCCGCGACCGGACGCGAGATGCCTTCGGTCGAGGATCTGTTCCGGCGCGTGCTGGGCGGCGAGACGCTTCGCGACCTTCGTTTGCGGATGTTCCTGCCCGCGCTCGGACGCGACGCCCTGGTGCGCATCGATGCCGAGCCGCTGCGCACCGCCGGTGGCGAAGTGCGCGCCATCGTGGCGGCGATGACCGAGCTGGTCGAGGAGCTCGCCTCGGTCTGAGCGGGCGACTCAGCGAGCGCCGTCACGCCCGTCGCTCGCGTCATGCCGGGCGCGAACGTAAAGTGACGGACCTATGGACGCGGTGACGGTGGAGCCGCAAAGCGACAAGCCAGCCTCGGGCGAGGGCATCTACGTCTACTGCATCATCGAAGCGACTGAGCCGCAGGCGTTCGGCAAGATCGGCATCGGCGGCCGCGGCGACGAGGTCTTCACCGTGCACCACGAGGATCTCGCGGCGGTCGTGAGCCGCAGCCCGCTCATGGTGTACGACCCGACGCGCGAGAACGCGCTCACGCACGAGCACGTGAACGAGGTCGTGATGATCGACAACAGCTTCACGCCGGTTCCGATGAGCTTCGGGACGCTGTTCAAGACCGAGGACGACACGCGCGAGTTCCTCAAGGACACGTACAAGGAGCTGCGCGACGTGCTGCGGAAGATGAAGGACAAGCTCGAGTTCGGCCTGAAGGTGAATTGGGACCGCGAGTCCGTGCTCACCGAGGTCGAGCGCGATTACGAGGAGATCCGGCGCCTCAAAGCCGAGATCGAGTCGAACCAGCAGTCGTCGACGTACTTCGCGCGCATGCAGCTCGGCCGGCTCGTGGAGCAGGCCCTCGCGGAGAAGTCCGAGGCGTACATCCGCGAGATCTACCAGGAGCTCGAGGAGTCGGTGATCGCGTCGCGCTCGAACAAGGTCATCGGCGACCGCATGATCATGAACGCCGCGTTCCTCGTGGCGCGGGACAAGGCCAACCTCTTCGACAAGAAGGTCCAGGACATCGGGAGGCGGTTCGAGGGCAAGCTCTCGTTCAAGTACACCGGGCCGTGGCCGCCGTACAACTTCGTGACCATCCGTTTGAAGCTGGAGCGGGGCGCCGGGTCGAGCGCGTGATCCTCCTGAGGCTCCTGGCGCTGCCCGTCACGGCGCCGGCGGCCGGCATCCGCTACTGCCTCGAGAAGGTCCTCGAGGTCGCCGAGCACCAGATGTGGGACGAGGATCCGGTGCGCGAGCAGCTCATGTTGGTGAACGAGGCGTACGAGGAGGGCCGCATGCCCGAGACGGAGTTCCGCGAGCGCGAGGCCGAGCTGCTCGCGCGCCTCCGCGAGATCCGCGAATACCACAAGGCGGTCGCGCGCGCACCGGTCGCGCCGCTGCCAGACGAGGGCGCACGCGAGGTCGTCATCGAGCTGCCCGACGAGATGAAGTGAGCCCGCTGCGGTACGTCTACGGGATCGTCCATGCGACCGACGCAGTTCGCGTGGCTTCCGCGGGATTGACCGGCATCGAAGAGGGTCCGGTCGGCTGCGTCGTCGAGGGGTCCCTGCTCGCCGCGGCAAGCGACGTCGACGAGCACGAGTACGACGAAGCGCAGCTGAACGAGCACGTGCGCGATCTCGACTGGCTCGCCGTGCGAGCCGCGCAGCATCAGGCGGTGAACGGACGGCTACTCGAGATCGCCGGCACGGTGCTTCCGCTGTCGTTCGGAGCGATCTACCGCGACGACGAGCGCGTGCGCCAGATGCTGCGGGAAGACGCCACGGACCGCGCCGCACGCCTCGCGTCGCTCGCCGGTCGCGGCGAGTGGGTCGTGACCGTCACGCGTGATGCCGACGCGTCCGTGGATGACGAGGACGTTCGGGCCCTCGACGCACAGATCGCCGCCAGCCAGCCCGGACGCGCGTTCCTCCTCGACAAGCAGCGCGGAACGACGCTGTCTCGATCCATCCAGCGCCGCGACAGCGAGGCCGCCGACGACGTGCTCGCACGACTCGGCGCGATCGCCGAACGCACGTACCGCGAGCCGGTCGCGGCCGGCGGCACCGATACCGTCGCGCTGCGCGCGTCGATGCTCGTCGCGCGCGACCGCGAGCCCGAGCTCGTCACGGCGATCGGCGAGCTCGAGCGACGGCTGGGCGAGCGCGGCTATCGCGTCCGCGCGAGCGGCCCCTGGCCCGCGTACCGCTTCGGAGGGATGTCGTGACTGACCACGGGGGAGCTAGGCCGCCCGTGAACCCTCCGCAGACGCGAACACTGGAGGTCCCGCTGGTCGAGCTCGTCGATCGGCTGCTGAGCCGCGGCGTCGTCCTGACCGGCGAGCTTACGATCTCGGTCGCCGGCGTCGACCTCGTCTATCTCGGGCTGAGCGTGGTGCTGTCGTCGGTCGACACGATCCGCCGCGCCGGAGCGGAGGTGTGACGCTCCTCCTTCGCGCCATCGTCGCCGCGGAGGATGCGCACGTCGCGGCGGATCTCGGCCTGCGGACGGTGACCGGCGCCCGCCTCGCGGCGCTCGCATCGGCATGGGACACGACCGGTGCGGCGACGGAGACCGAGCTTCTCGATCACCACCGCGTGATCCAGGCGGTGTTCGAGCGCGTTCCGTGCCTCCCCGCGCGCTTTGGCAGCGTCTTCGTCGACGCCAGTGGGCTGCACGCGCGTCTCGTCGAGCGCGAGCCCGACCTCGCCGCGGCGCTCGAGCGCGTCGGACATCGCTGCGAGCTTGCGATCACCTGCGCGTGGCGTGATCAGGCCCCGATCGCGCCGAACGCGATCATGCCGGCGAGCAGCGGACGCGCCTATCTCGAGCGTGGCCTGGCCCGTTCGCGCACCGCGCGCGAACGCCAGCGCCGCGCGGAGGAGATCGTTGTCCGTCTCCTCGGCGAGTTACCGGTCGAGCCAGCATTCATCCGCCACAGGACTTGCCCTCGACCGGCCGTGGCCGTTTCAATGTCCGCCTTGGTGACGCGCGACGAGATCGAAGAGACCAGTTCGCGCATCGAACGGCTCGGCGCGCAGCTCCCAGACGTCACGACCGTCGTGCAGGGACCCTGGGCACCGTATACGTTCGCGGTGTCCGAATGACCGCGTCCGATCCGACCACGACCACGCTCGAGCTACGCGAGGAGATCGCGCGCCTGCGCTCGCTCCTTCCGGAACGAGTCGATCTCGACCCCGACAACATCGAGCGCGGACTGGCCGGCCTGGTGCTGACGCTGGTCGAGTTCCTACGCCAGGTGCTCGAGCGTCAGGCCATCCACCGGATGGAGGGCGGCACGCTGACCGACGACGAGGTCGAGCGCGTCGGCGTCGCGCTCATGCGGCTCGAGGAGAAGATCGGCGAGCTCGCCGAGCAGTTCGGGCTTGACCCCGATGACATCCAGCTGCGGATCGGAGCCGCGTCGTGAGCATGAGCCGCTTGCCGCCGGGGCAGCAGCACGAATCGGCGACGCTCGTCGATCTCCTCGACCGCGTCCTCGACAAGGGGCTCGTCGTCGCCGGAGACGTGAGCATTTCGCTCGCGAACGTCGAATTGCTCACGATCCGCATCAGGCTGCTGGTCTGTTCGATCGACAAGGCGGAGCAGATTGGCCTCAACTGGTGGCGCAGCGAGCCCGCATTCGGCGGCACGCGCCAGACTGACGGCATCGCGGCCGGCGACGTCGCGCGCCTCGAGGCGCGTATCGCGCAGCTCGAGCGACAGCTCAAGACAAGAGGGGGTTAGCACATGGCGGTGGTAGAACGCAGTCCCGGCGGCTCAAGCCTCATCGATGTGCTCGACCGCATCCTCGACAAGGGCATCATCATCGACGCCTGGGTCCGGGTGTCGCTCGTCGGCATCGATCTCATCACCGTCGAAGCGCGAGTCGTCGTCGCCTCCATCGACACCTACCTGCGGTACGCCGATGCGCTTGGCCTCTCGCCACGCCAGGCGACCGGAACGCTGGGCACCGGCGCGAGCTCGGTCGAAGCCGCGACGAGCCGAGCACGTACGGCGCAGGAGCGGTAAGCCGCAGCCCGCGCGATGCGAGACCTGGTCCAGCAGCGGCGGGAAACCGCCACCGGACGTGACCCGCGCGAGACGCTCGAGCCGATGCTCGACGATCTCGTGCGCGGCCTGGGTTACGACAAAGCGGTCGTCCTCGTCTACGACGAGCCGAGCGCTTCCCTTCGCGGGCTCTTCGGTTGGAACGTCACCGACGATCAGGCACGCCGGCTGAGCGTCGGTGTCGCCGGGTCCGACAACCCGCTCGTCGTCGCGCTGCGCACCGGCGCACCGCAGCGCGCGGATCCCCGCGACGGCGCGAGGGTGGACGCGGACACCGGCGCCACGCTGGCCGACATGGGCATCGGCGGATTCGTCGCGGCGCCACTGCGCTCCACGACGGGCCGCAGCGACGGACCCCGCGCGGTCGTCCTCCTCGCACGCAAGGAGGGCATCCGCGACGCGGACCTCGAGCGACTGGTGCCGTTCGCGCGGCAGGCGAGTGCGGCGCTCACGCGCGAGCAGGACGTGCAGCTGCTGCGCAGCGCGAGCGAGTCCCACGCGGTGGAGAAGGAGTGGCTGTGGTGGATGGTGAACTCCGTGGCCGATCCGGTCCTCGTGACCGACGCCCAGAACGACATCCTCCACCTGAACCGCCGCGCCGAGCATCTGTTCCGGTCCAGCGACGAGGAGTCCGCGGGCAAGCGCCGCGCGGTGTGGATGAACAACTTCCTGTTCACCGCGGCTCTCTCGGGGTGGAACCTCGACACCGCGAGCCGCGCGACCAACCGTGAGGTCACCCTCGTCGACCCGGTGGAGGGGACCGAGCTCATCTACGAGGTCATCACCATGCCCGCGCTGAATCACCGCATCGGGGAGCGGGGCGTCGTCTCGGTGCTAAAGGATGTGACCGACATCCGGCACATGACCGAGGAGCTCGCGCGCAGCGCCGAGCGCATCCAGACCGCCGATCTGCAGATCCGCGCCGAGCGCGACCGGCTCGATCTCGTCCTCCGCAGCGTGCCGAACCCGATCATCGTCGTCGGCAACGACAACCAGATCATCACGCTGAATGCAGCGGCCCAGCGTCTCTTCGCGCCCACGCGCAACGGCGGCCGTCACGACCAGATCGCGCTCGCGAATGACACGCGCTTCACCTCGTTCCTGTCGCAGCTGCGCCTCGAGCCGTCGGGCACGAGGCGCGGCGAGGTGATGCTCACGGACCCCGAGAGCGAAGAGCATCTCGAGATGGAAGTGACTGCCGCGGACGTACGCGGGCCGCACGGGTCGGTCGTGGCGACGGTCTCCGCGATGCAGGACGTCGGCCGCCTGCGCGAGCTGGAGCGCCGGCGGCTCGAGCAGGTCCTGTTCGAGACGGAGAAGCTCGCGGCGACGGGACGCCTCGCCGCCTCGATCGCGCACGAGATCAACAACCCGCTCGAAGCGGTCCAGAACTCGCTCTATCTGCTGTCACGCGCGGTGCCGGAGGGCACGGCGGAACGCTCCTTCCTCGACATCGCGACCCGCGAGACCAAGCGCATGTCGCGGATCCTGCGGCAGATGCTCGGCTTCTACCGGCCAGCGACGTCGATGGGACCGACCGACGTCAACGCGCTCGTGCAGGAGGCCGAGACGCTCGTTTCGAAGCGCTTACGCGAGAACGGCGTCCACATCGAGAACGACCTCCTCCCCACCCTGCCGCTCATCCGGGCGTCGGCCGATCAGCTGAAGCAGGTGCTCCTGAACCTGTTCCTCAACTCCGCCGAGGCGATGCCGCGCGGCGGACGGCTCGTCGTCGCGACGCAGGTCGGCGGTGGCGAGCTCGACGCGCAGTCGCCCGACATCGTGCGTATCGACGTGCGTGACAGCGGCAGCGGCATCAGCGAGGAGACCATCGCGCGCATCTTCGAGCCGTTCTTCTCGACGAAGATGGAGAAGGGCACGGGCCTCGGGCTCTGGGTGTCGCACGGCATCGTGCAGGCGCACGGCGGCACGCTGAAGGTACGCAGCCGCGCCGGGCAGGGCACGACCTTCACGATCATGCTGCCGATCGCGGGACCGCCGGACGATGGCCATGAGTAAGGTCCTCGTCGTCGACGACGAGCAGAGCGTGGCGACGACGATCAAAGCCATCCTCGAGCTCGACGGCAACGAAGTCACGGCCGTGACCAGCGGCAAGGAGGCCCTGACCCAGATCCGCGAGCACGAGTTCGACGTCGTGCTCACCGACCTGCGGCTGGACGACCTGGACGGCATCGAGGTGCTCCGCGAGACGCAGCGGCTCTGGCCCGACACCGTGGCGATCATGCTCACCGGGTACGCATCGCTCGAGTCGGCGGTCGCCGCGATGCGCAGCGGCGCGTATGACTACCTCATCAAGCCGTCCGACGTCGAGGAGCTGCGCGCGACGATCGGACGCGCGCTCGAGCGGCGTCGGCTCCGTCAGCGTCTCGTCGAACTGGAGCAGCTCGACCGGCTGAAGACGCAGTTCCTCTCGATGGCATCGCACGAGCTCCGCACGCCGCTCACGGCGGTGAGCGGGTTCATGCAGATCGCGCGGCGCCGGATGTCCCGCCTCAGCGCGGCGACCGACGTTCCGGAGCCTTGGCGCGATGAGGCGCAGCGCGCGGACACGACGCTCGAGATGGCGAACCGCCAGTCGAAGAAGCTGGCGCGCCTCATCGACGAGCTCCTGGACGTGTCGCGCCTCCAGCAGGGCCGGGTCGAGATGCGCCTGGCGGAGGTCGATCTGGCGGACGTCGTGCGCGAGGTCGCCGAGCGCATGCAGATCCTGAGCAAGGGAAACCACATCGAGACCAAGATCGAGGGGATCGCGCCCATTGTCGCGGACCGCGACCGGATCGAGCAGGTCCTCGAGAACCTCATCGGCAACGCGATCAAGTACTCGCCCGAGAATGGCCCCGTCGAGATGTCGCTGCACGCGAGCGGCGCGAGCGCGACGGTGTCGGTGCGCGACGAGGGCATCGGCGTCGCGCCCGGCGAGGTCGAGAAGATCTTCGGCCTCTTCTATCGCTCGCCGGACCCGCGCGCCGATCACGTCGGCGGCCTGGGGCTCGGCCTCTACATCAGCCGCGAGATCGTGTCACGGCATCACGGACGGCTGTGGGCCGAGCGCAATGCCGGCGTCGGCACGACCTTCCATGTGACGTTGCCACTCGCGCACGTGAGGCAGCGCGAAGAAGCTCGGACCGCCTGAGGCGAGTCCGAATGATGAGGCTCCTCAGCGCGCTCGCGATCGTCGTGATCGTCATCTGCCTCGGCAACGTGGCCGCGGCCGAGACGGTCAACACCTGTGGGGTGCTCAGGAACTTCAGGGCTCCAACGGAAAGCAACAATGTCGGTGAGGCCGTCGTCGGCGACCAGACCTGGTTCCTCTCTGGCACCCCAGGGCCGAATACGTACGACCCGCGCGCCAGCGTCGGAACCAACGTCTGTCTGACCGGAGAAACGGCGCGCTCGGACACCGGCCCGGCTCCGCTGCTGATCCGCTGGACGCTCATTCCGAATCCACCGCCAGCGATCAGCCTGAGTCCGACGCCGACAGCGGCCTCTCCCGTCTTCACCAGCAGCCCGACCCGCGCTCCGACCGACTCGCCAGCAGGGTCGGCTCCGCCGGCGTCGGGATCTTCCAGCCTCGGGTTCCTGGCGGTGCTCGTCGGCGTCGCGCTGATCGCGGTCATCGCGGGACGCGCCCTGGTCACGCGGAGATAACCGCCGCTCTCGAACGGGCCATACGTCCTCGATCCACTAGCAGACTCCCGTGTCGCAAACTACCGACACGGTCCTTCTCCTGAAGCTGGTCCTCACGCCCGCGCTCATCGCGAGCGCGACGCTCCTCGGGAGGCGCTTCGGTCCCCAGTTCGCGGGATGGCTCGTCGGTTTTCCGTTCACATCCGCCCCGGTGTCCGTCTTCCTCACCGTCGAGCAGGGCGCAGCCTTCGCCGCGTCGGCCGCGCTGGGCTCGGTAGCGAGCGTCATCGCGCAGACCGCATTCGCACTGGCCTACGCGCGCTCGGCGCCGGCGGGATGGCCCGCCGCGCTGCTGTGGGGCACCACCGCGTTCGCCGCGATCGGCCTTCTGCTCCACGCGCTCGAGCTGCCGCTGGTCGCGGTCGTCACCCTTTCCGCGGCCGGGCTGCTGGGCGCCCTGCGCCTCATGCCGGAGCGCTCCAAGCACGCGGCCCGAGCGGTGGCGCCGCCGCGCTGGGATCTGCCGTCGCGAGCCGCCGTCGCGACCATCCTGGTCGTCGCGCTGACGAGCGTCGCTCCGCTCCTGGGTCCGCTCGCGAGCGGCATCGTGTCAGGTTTCCCGCTCTACGCGACCGTCCTCGCCGTCTTCGCGCATCGGGCCGGCGGGGTCCAGCCGGCTGCGGAGGTCATGCGTGGTCTCCTCACCGGTCTGTTCGGCTTCGCGGCGTTCTTCGCGGTCGTCGCGATCGCGCTGGTGCCCCTCGGCGCGATCCTCGCGTTCGCGCTGGCGACCGCCACCATCTTCGTCGTCCAGGCGCTCTCGCTCCGCACGCTGAGGATGTGACTGCCGTCGGTATCGCGCGTCAGA
>JBKPCZ010000244.1:0-3993 GCA_046727665.1 Chloroflexota bacterium | reverse complement strand
CAGGGTCGTCCGCCGGCCCAACGTCGCCGTTCTCTCCACCGGTGACGAGCTCGTCGACATCGAGGCGGAGCCGGGCCCGGGTCAGATCCGCGACACGAACCGGTACTCGCTGACCGCCGCGGTCCGAGCGACCGGCTGCGCGGCGTTCGAGCTCGGCATCGCGCGCGACTCGCCCGACGACCTCCGGCATGCGCTCGGCAATGCCGCGTTCGGCGACCTCGTCGTGACCAGCGGCGGTGTGTCCGTCGGTGACCACGACCACGTCAAGCCGGTGGTCGACGCGATGGGTCGGATGGACTTCTGGTCGATCGCGCTCCGTCCAGGTCGGCCGCTCGCCTTCGGCGAGCTGCGTACCAAGCGCGGGGCGGTCCCGATCTTCGGACTGCCCGGCAATCCGGTGTCGGCGCTCCTCACGTTCGAGCTCTTCGTTCGGCCGGCGCTCCTCAAGATGGCAGGGCGATCGCTGCTGCACCGCCCGCGAGCCCAGGCACGCCTGCTCGACCGTATCGAGAAGCCGAGCGGTCTCCGAGTGTTCGCGCGCGGCGTCTACGACGCCGCGGCCGGCACGGTCCGCTCGACCGGACCGCAGGGTTCGGGGATCCTCCGCTCGATGTCGCTCGCGAACGCGCTCATCGATATCCCGGAGGCCGCGACGATGGCGGAGGTCGGCGACACGGTGACCGTGGTGCTCATCGATCGGCCCGAAGACCACTAGCGTGAGCGACGAGCGGGACCGGGACGGCTGATGCCTGCGCGGAAGCGGGCGACAGGTCGTGCGCTCGCGCGGAAGACGTTGACGCATGTCGACGAGCGCGGCGCGGCGCGGATGGTGGACGTCGGCGCGAAGCCGGTGACCGAACGGCGCGCGACCGCGCGCGGCATGCTCGCCCTCTCGAGCGAGACGCTCGCGCTCGTGCGCGATGGCCGCACGCCGAAAGGTGATGTGCTCGCGAGCGCGCGCCTCGCCGGCATCATGGCGGCGAAGCGCACGTCCGAGCTGATCCCGCTGGCGCATCCGCTTCCGATCACGCACGCCAGCGTCGACCTCGCGATCGAGACGAACGGGATCGCGATCGAGGCGACCGTCGCCACCACCGCACAGACGGGTGTGGAGATGGAAGCCCTGACCGCCGTGACCGTCGCGGGTCTCACGCTCTACGACATGCTCAAGGCGATCGAGCGCGGCGCCCGCCTGACCGACGTCCGACTGGTCGCGAAGAGCGGCGGACGGAGCGGGGAGTACCGCGCGCGGTGAGCTCCGTGCGCGCCGCGATCATCACGGTGAGCACCAGAGGCGCCGCGGGCGAGCGACCCGACGAGAGCGGGCCGGCCATGCGCGATGCGCTCGCCGCTGCGGGTCACGACGTCGTGCACGCCGATCTCGTGCCGGATGACGTCGGGGCTGTCGCGACGGCGATCCTGAACGCGGTGCGCGCCGGCGCGAACGTCGTGCTCACGAGCGGCGGCACCGGACTCTCACCGAACGACGTGACGCCCGAGGCAACGCGGCGAGTGATCGACCGCGAGGTCCCCGGCATCGCCGAGGCGCTGCGGGCGCGATCGCTCGAGAAGACTCCGCACGGCATGCTCTCGCGCGGCGTCGCGGGCGCCGTCGGGGCGACGCTGGTGGTCAACCTGCCCGGTTCGCCGCGCGCGGTGCGCGAATCGCTCGAGGTGCTGCTCCCGGTGCTCCCCCACGCGCTCGAGCTGCTCGCCGGCGAGACGGGCGAGACCGGTCACGCCCGCGGCCGCGCCTAGGTGAAGCTCGCGGTCCATCCCGAGGTGGCCGCCGCGCTCGCGGCGCGCCGAGCCGTCGTGGCGCTCGAGTCGACGGTGATCGCGCACGGCCTCCCGCGACCGCACAACCTCGCGGCCGCCCGCGCGCTCGAGGAGGAGGTGCGTGGCCTCGGTCCCACGCCGGCCACGATCGCGATCGCGGACGGTCAGGCCGTCGGCGGCGCCGACGACGCGCGCCTGGTGCGCCTCGCCGAAGACACCGCGGTGGCGAAGGTCTCGCTCCGAGATCTCGCACCGGTGCTGGCGCGTCGTGGCGTCGGCGCGACCACGGTCGCCGCGACCGTGGAGATCGCGGCGCGGGCCGGCATCGCCGTGATGGCCACCGGCGGTATCGGCGGGGTGCACCGCGGGGCCGAGCGGTCCTTCGACGAGTCCGCGGATCTCGAAGCGATCGCGCGCCATCCGGTGTGCGTCGTGTGCGCGGGCGCGAAGCTCGTTCTCGATCTGGCGCTCACGCTCGAGCGCCTCGAGACCCTCGGCGTTCCCGTCGTCGGCTACGGCACGAGCGAGCTGCCCGCCTTCTATGTCCGCTCGAGCGGTCTCCCGCTGCCGCATCGCGTGGACGACGCGCTGGCCGCGGCGCGCGTGGTGCGCGAGCAGCTCGCCCGTGGCTCCGGGATCGTCATCGCCGTGCCGATCGCTCCCGGCGACGCGCTCGATCGCGGCGAGGCCGAGGCCGAGGTCGCGCGCGCGCTCGACGGCGCGGAGCATCAGGGCATCCGCGGTGCGGCGCTCACGCCGTTCCTGCTGACCCGGTTGAGCGAGGCGACCGGCGGACGGAGTCTGGCGGCGAACCTGTCGCTGCTGCGCGCGAACGCGCGCGTCGCGGCGCAGATCGCTCTGGCGCTCGCGATGTAGCTACCGCCGCGCGTCGAAGCCGAGCATCTCGCGCATGCGCACGTAGCCGACCACTGACTCACGAAAGAGGACGCCCACCAGCGATCCGCGGTCGACCACCGGGAGCAAGGGCAGATCCGCGGTGCCGAAACGGTCGAGCGCCGAGACCAGCGGCTCGTCCGACGAGACCGTCGCCAGCTCCGCGGCCGGGGTCATCACCGCGTCGACCGGTGTCGTGGGCCACTGGTCCTGGTCGACCTTGCGCAGGTCCGCGATCGTCACGAGACCGACGAGGCGGTCGTGCGCCACGACGGGGATCGCCTGCAGGTTGTTCGGCAGCACGACGTCGCGGATGAGCTGCCCGATCGAGATCCCGGGCGACGCCGATCGGAAGTCCGTCGTCATGAGCTGACCGACGCGAACGCTTCCGACTGCGGCCGTTATGCGTTCCTGTTGGAGCGACTGCGATGCTGCGCTGTACAAGAAGAACGCGATGAGTCCCATCCACAGTCCGGTGACAGGCTCACCGTCAAGCACGCGCGAACCCGCGTAGACCACCATGAGACCCGCGACGAGCTGGCCACCGCGCCCGGCGATGCGTGTGGCGGCGACCCGGTCGCGTCGCAGTCCCCAGATGATTGAGCGCAGGACGCGCCCTCCGTCAAGGGGGAAACCAGGTATGAGATTGAAGATCGCAACAGCGGTGTTGATGAAACTGAGATAGCGCGCTACGCCCTCGACGGGCTGGAGAGACGGCACCCGGTCGAGGTTGTTGGCGACGAGCTGCTGCACGAGAAGCGCGAGCCCACCGATCACGAGGCTGGTGAAGGGTCCGGCGCCAGCCATGAGGAACTCGGCCTTCGCGCTCGGCGGTTCCTTGGTGAGATTCGCGACCCCGCCGAGGAGGAAGAGCGTGATCGAAGACACGGACATCTTGAAGCGGAGCGCGACGATCGCATGCGCGAGCTCGTGCAGCAGAACAGAGCTGAAGAACAAGAGTGCGGCAATTGCCGAGACGACAAATGTCTTCTGCTGGGACCACCGGGGATACCAGTCGGGAAACACTTGCTCCGCGAGGTTCAGCAGGACGAGGAAGAAGATCAGCACCCACGAGATGTGAATGCGGATGTCGATGCCGAGGACGCGCGCGACACGGAACGATCCGGGCATGGGGCGAGCATAGCCGCGATGTCCGCGCGATACTTGAACGTTGGATGAGGACGATGTCGGGCGAACGCCAGCGACGACGCGTGGTGTGACACAGCTAGCCGTCGGGCGCTTCGGCGCGCTCGAGATCCATCCCGACATCGCGCGCGCGATCGACGAGCTCGGTTTCATGGCTCCCACGCCGGTGCAGCA
>JBKPCZ010000243.1:0-5132 GCA_046727665.1 Chloroflexota bacterium | reverse complement strand
GTACTGGCCCGGCCCGGTGGTCGTCTTGATCCTCACCCTCATCGCCATCGGCACGATCGAGGGCGGGTTGGCGACGATCCGGCACGCGGGCGTCGGCGCTCCCGAGCGCTCACCCGGGCAATGGTTCGGCGCGTTCATGGGTGTCGTCACGGCAGTCGCGATCGTGGGCGTGGCCGGGCTCGGACTGCGCTGGGCCTACTCGCAGATCGAGGCGGGCCTGCAGCCCAGCCGCGAGACGTACGTGGTGGGCGGCACGTTCGCGCTCTACGCGGTGCTCCGCGCGGTGTTCACGGTGAGCGGCATGCGCGGCGAGGAGCTCGCCCACGCCCTCGGCATCGAGGCCGCAGCACCGGACCCCGGCGAAACGACGGAGCGGTTCGCGCTTCGATCGATCTTCGGCTTCCTGGTCGGGATCCCGCTCCTGGACTCGCTCATCGTGCTCGTCGCGGCCGCGCTGGCGCCGGGCGACCGGAGGATCTATCCCGGGGCATCCGCAGTCACGCTCGTCGCGGCGCTGCTCTGGCTCATCGGCATCGCCGCGGCGTCGTCGGGAGTCGCCGGATATCTCCGGCGCCGCGCGACGCCTCGAAAGCTGAGGGTATACGCGATCGCCGCGGTCGCGACCCTGCTGCCAGCCTTGATCCTCGACGCGCGCGTGCCGCTGTACCCATTCATCGCCGGGATCATCGCGCAGTCGTTCCGATAAGCGCCTCCAGCTAAAGGCCAAGCACCTCGCGCGTCCGCTGCGCGACCTTCTCGGTGTCGAAGTCGGCGACACGACGGCGTCCCGCGGCGGTGAGCTTCGCGCGCAGCGCGGCATCCTCGCTCACCATCGCGGCGGCCTCAGCGGCCTGCGCGAGATCGCGGTCATGCAGGAGCAACGCCGCCCCACCCACGGTCTCGCCGACCGCGGCGGCGTCGTACGCGACGACGGGCAGGTCGAAGCGCATCGCCTCGAGGAGCGGCACGCCGAAGCCCTCGTGCTCGGACAGCGAGATGAAGCAGTCGGCCTCGCGGTAATACGCGCACAGCTCCGGCAAACTGACACCCCCGGTGAACGTCACCGCGGTCTCGAGGCCCAGCGCGCGCTGCAGCTCGCGCAGGCGCGCGTAGTACTCGCGGTGGTCGCGGTACGAGCCGACGAGAAGGAGCTGCGCTTCGCGGTCGATCGCGGCGCGGTAGTACGCGAACATCCGCAGCAGATCGTCGTGCCGCTTGTTCGGCGACACGCGCCCGACGAACAGCAGCTTCCGCCCGAACACGCTCCAGCGCGCGAGGACCGCGGGATCCGCCGGGGTGTCGTAGAGCTTCCAGTCGATGAGGATCGGCACGTGCGCGGTCTTGCGAAAGCCCATGTCGTCGAGGTCCTGGCGGTTGAAGGCCGAGACGCCGATCGCGAGGTCGAACGCGGGGGCGATCTGCTCGAGCTGCCGGAGTCCAAGGCGAGAGAATGCGGCGGCGTGATCGTTGATGCCGCTGAAGAACTCGGGCGGCGTGACGTTGTGATAGACGAGCACGCGGCGCGCGGGGATCTTGATGAGCTGATCGAAGACCTCGTTGCCCATCGAGAAGTGCAGGATGAGCGTGTCCCCGGGCTTGACCACCCGGAACAGCCGGCGGTACGAGAGCGCCTCGCCTGCGACGCCGGGTTTCGCATCGACGGCGTACGCGTCCGACTCGTAGCCCCAAGCGCGCAGCCGGTCGCGTAGCGCGAAGACGTGATTGCTCATCGCGTCGCCGGGCGCGAGCACCGGATGGAACTGGTGGACCGCGGTCACGACGGGGCGCGCCCGATGACCGCGTAATCGCGGTCGCCGAACAGGGTTTCGTTGAGCAGCTTCACGTTCTCACGCACCGTCGCGTCGCTCACCTTGTCTGAAAGACGCTGCTCGCTCGGCTCGAAGGTGCGAACGTCGACGTCGACGAAGCCCTCGACCTCGAGATAGAAGCGGAAGAGCTCGGGCGGGATCGGACGCACGTGCGAGGGATCGAGCCAGAACGAGTGCGCGCCGACGGTGAGCGTCGCGACGTTCGGCGTGACGAACACGAGCGGTGCCCCGGGCGCGAGCACGCGGCGCGCCTCGCGCAGCATCGAGACGAGCTCGCCGGGCAGCACGTGCTCCGCGATGTGCCGCGCATAGATCCCGTCGATGGCACGATCAGGAAGCGAGCGCAGATGGCCGAGCGCGTCGGCCTCGATGCACTCGAGCCCGCGCTCCGCGCACTGCATCACCATGCGCGGATCGAGGTCGACGCCGTACGCGCCCACACCTTTGTCGCGCATGAGGCCGAGGAAGATGCCGCGGCCGCAGCCGAGGTCGACGACGCGCTTGCGGCCGGCGAAGAGGTCGGCGAACGCCTCGGACTGGCGGCGAATCACGGGCTCGTCGCCGCCGAAGCGCGCCTGGAAGTAGACCGAGTGCAGGTTCGCCGCGACGAAGTCCTCGTGCCAGATCTCGAGCCTGCGCAGTCGCTTCTCGAGGCCCGGCGTCGGTCGATCGCGGAGGTCGAAGAGCGCCCGAGCCACGAGCTGGTTCACGCGCTCCTGGCGCTCCGTGATCGCCGCCATCCACCATCGCAGGAGACCGATGAGCGTGCGCCGCGCGAGCGTGATGACCGGGCCGACGTAGCGCTTGCGGCTCTTTGGGTCGTAGGTCACGTCCTCGTCGAGGACCTCGGGCAGCGCCTGGAACGGGTCCTTCAGCTCCTCACTGAAGATCGGCCGCCCACCCGGCAGCGGCAGCGAGAGGGCGGCGTCGAGATCGGGCCCATAGCGACCGCTCTCGCGCTTCTTCCGCACGCGTGCCCGGACCTCGGCGAGGATGGCATCGAGGTCGACGGGCTGCGAAGATGGCTCCACGGAGCGACCAGTATGGCCGGTGAGACTCGCGGTGGCGCTGCTCCTCGCGGCGCTCGTCGAGAGCGCGTGCGACCTTCAGCCGTTCGCCGCGCCGTCACCGTCGGCCCGGCACACGTGCGCCCCACTCGCGCTGCCCAGCCCAACAGCTGAGGCGCCGACCGGAAAGATCCGGCTGAGCGGCATCGTCCGAAGCGCGGAGACATGCGCCGGGATCGAGGATGTCGTCGTGATCGCGTACGCCGCGCATCGCGGTGCGGTCACCATCGCGTCGACCGAGGCGACCGGCAGCGACGGCTCCGGGCTCTTCACGCTCTACGTGCCGACCGGCATCTATCACGTGCTCTTCATCCCGCCCGATGGCTCGGGCCTGGCGTCGCGCTGGTGGCCGCGGGAGCCGACCTACCTACGGGCGCTGTCGATCGACGCAGCGCGTGACGGACTGGACATGCAGCTCCCGAAGGGCTTCACGATCAGCGGGAACGTCGTGACCGACGCCGGCGCGCCCGCGCGCCAGAGCTACATCCGCGTCAGTCCCTCATCCGATACCTACGACTTCGTCACGAGCACGAACGCGGATCGCGATGGGCACTACAGCGTGACCGTGACGTCCGGCATCTACCGGGTGCAGTTCTTCGCGCCGCCGCCGTGGGTCGGCCAGTGGTGGAAGAAGCGAGCGAGCTACGCGAACGCCGACGACGTGGTCGTCGCGGCGAAGGACGTCGGCGACGTGAGCGTCATCCTGAGTCAGGGTCGCACCGTGAGCGGGCGCGTGGCCGCCGCCGACGCGACGCCGGTGGAGGACGCCTTCGCCTTCGCGGCGCTGACCACCACGACGAATTGGTGCTGCGAGTTCGTCGCTGTGAGCGGCAGCAGCAGCGCCGACGGCGTCTACCGGCTCGCTCTCCCCGAGGGCACGTACCGGATCGGATTCCTGTTCAGCGATCCGGACGGCCGGCCCTACGCGCTCTGGTGGCCCGGGCCCGCGACCGCGCCCTCGACCGCGATGGAGAGCTCGCGCCCGGTCGTCGTCGACCGGGACCGCAGCGATATCGACCTCACGCTGCGGTAGCGGGCCTTAGTCGAGAGATCGCAACTGAGGAAGGTAGGAACATGAGAGCTCTCCTCACATCGGCCGGGATCAAGAACAGCAGCATCCACGACGCGCTGGTTGACCTGCTGGACAAACCGATCGCCGAGTCCAACGCCCTCTTCATCCCCACCGGCATCTATCCCTTCCCCGGCGGGCCCCGCATGGCGTGGCGGGCGATGTCATCGCCGTTGTGTGAATTGGGTTGGAAGTCGTTGGGGATCCTGGAGCTGACGGCGCTTCCGAGCATCGACGAGGCGGCGTGGGTGCCAACGGTCCGGGAAGCCGACGCACTGTTGGTATGGGGCGGCGACCCGCTGTTCATCGCCAACTGGATGCGCCGCTCCGGTCTCACCGGTCTCCTGCCGACTTTGCGCTCCGAGGCCGTCTACGTGGGGGTGAGCGCCGGGAGCATGGCTGCGACCTCGACCTTCGTCGAGACCTACACCGAAGCGCCGCGCGGGAAGGATGGACCGTTGAAGTCGGAGGACATCGTCTTCGCCACGCCCCAGGGTGACGTCAAGAGGATCCTGGTCACGGGACAGGGAGCGGGGCTCGTTGACTTCGCGGTGATCCCGCACTTTGAACACGCGGACCACCCCGACGCTTCCTTGGCCAACGCGGAGAGGTGGGCAGCACACATCCCTGTGCCGACGTATGCGATCGACGATGACTCCGCCGTCAGTGTGGTCGACGGCGCCGCCCAGGTCGTCTCCGAGGGGCGCTGGAAACTCTTCCACTAGTCGAACTCCCAGCGGTGCGGCAGGCGCGCCATCCCGGCCTCACGCGACGACCCGACCACGCGGAAGTTCAGCGCCTTCTGGTGGTAGTCGTAGTGGCGGTCGGAGCGGTCCGTCGCGGCGACGTCGACGTCGTACGCGCCGGGAAGGAGCGCGAGCGAATCCATCGCGAAGCGGACCACGCCCTCCGGACCGAGCGGCACCGTGACGTCGTCGAGCATCGTGTTCGTGCCGTAGATCCCGGTGCCATCGTCGCGGTACACGTACACGCCGAAGACCGCGTCCGCCAGGCCCGAGCCGTTGCGATACCGGATCTCGAAGGACGCCGGGTCGCCGATCTCGAGCAGCGTCTTCGGCGCGCCCGCGTTGTCGATGACCTTCGCGGAGACGATCTCGACCTCGCCCGATCCGGTGCGACCGCCGACCTCGCCGCGCAGCGCGCGCT
>JBKPCZ010000242.1:0-16227 GCA_046727665.1 Chloroflexota bacterium | reverse complement strand
CGTCGCGGCGGCGGCACTGCTCGCGACGGCCTGCGGTGGCGGCAGCGCGCAGCCCACGCCAAGCGGTGCGGCGACAGCTTCGGTCGCGAAGTACCCGACGAAGCCGATCGACATCATGGCGCCGGCCGCCACCGGCGGCGGGTTCGACACGACCGCGCGTCTCGTCGCGCGCGCGCTCACGGAAGAGAAGCTCGTGAGCGTGAACGTCACGGTCTCGAACGTCGCCGGCGCCGGCGGCACCGTGGGCATGGCGCAGCTCCTCAAGAACAACAAGGGCGACTCGAGCAAGCTCATCGTCGTCGGCCGGGTGACGATCGGCTCGCAGGTCACCGGCAAGACCGAGGCGAAGGTCTCGCAGCTCACGCCGATCGCGCGGCTCATGGCGGAGAGCGAGGTCATCGTCACGCCGAAGGACTCCCCGTACAAGACGATCAAAGACCTCATGGACGCGCTGAAGAAGGACGCGAACAGCATCAAGTTCGCCGGCGGTTCGGCCGGCGGCATCGATCACGAGCTCGCCGCGCTGCTGGTGAAGACCGCCGGCGGCGACATCAAGACCTGGAAGGGCTACGTCCCGTTCGCCGGCGGCGGCGAGGCCGCGGCGGCGATCATCGGTGGACAGGTCCAGGTCGGCGTCTCGGGCTACGGCGAGTTCAAGGGACAGATCGACAGCGGCAACATGAAGGCGCTCGCGGTGTCCGCCGAGCAGCCGCTGGCGAACGCGAAGAACATCCCGACGCTGAAGAGCCAGGGTGTGGACATCACGATCGTGAACTGGCGGCTCCTTGCGGCGCCGTCGGACATCCCGGTCGGTGACCTCACCGAGCTGAAGGCGCTGGCGAAGAAGATCCACGACAGCAAGACCTGGCAGGACTTCGCGACGAAGAACGACTGGTTCGACAACTTCACCACCGACAATCTCTCCGCGTTCGTCTCTTCTGAAGAGCGAAGTCTCACGACCACGTTGACGGACCTCGGCCTCGTGAAGTGACGCGACCGCATCCCGATGCGATCGGCGTGGCCGTCATCCTGGCCATCGCGATCGCGACGATCGTCGGAGGTGCGACGACCCCGGACCCCGGGTTCGGGGTCGTCAGCCCCGCGGTCTTCCCCGTCGTGCTGGGTGTGCTCATGCTCGGGAGCGCGGCCTGGCTCGCGTTCGACACCATACGCGGCAGCAAGCTTCCCGAGCTCGAGGCTCTCGATGGCCGGCCGCTCGCCGCGATGGCCATCGCGACCGCCGCCTTTCTCGCGACGTTCGTGCCGCTCGGGTTCGTGATCACCGGCACCGCGTTCCTCATCGCGGGCGCCCGCATCCTCGGCAGCCGCACCCTCGTGCGCGACGCGATCGCGTCGCTGATCTTCGTCCTCGGGATCTACTGGCTGTTCGTGCGCTTCCTCACCGTGCCGCTCCCGAACGGACCGCTGCCCTTCTAGTGGAGATCTTCGGCTCGCTCCTCGGTGGGTTCGCGACCGCGCTCACCCCGCAGAACCTCCTCTACGCGGGGATCGGCGTGGTCCTCGGCACGGCCATCGGCGTCCTGCCCGGCATCGGCCCGGCGCTCACCATTTCGCTCCTGCTCCCGATCACCTTCGGGCTCGATCCGGTCCCGGCGTTCATCATGTTCGGCGGCATCTATTACGGCGCGATGTACGGCGGCTCGACCACGTCGATCCTCGTGAACACGCCGGGCGAGTCCGCCTCCGTCGTCACGGCCATCGACGGCTACCAGATGGCGAAGAAGGGCCGCGCCGGTGCGGCCCTCGCGACGAGCGCCATCGGTTCCTTCGTCGCCGGCACGCTCGCGACGATCGGCCTCATGCTGCTGGCCGCCGCGCTGGTGCAGTTCGCCGTGAAGCTCGGCCCGCCGGAGTACTTCGCGATCATGATCGTCGCGCTCTCGGCGGTGACGAGCCTCTCCGGCACGTCGGCGGCGAAGGCGCTCTTCGCGACGCTCTTCGGTCTCGCGCTCGGTCTGGTCGGCACCGACAACCAGACCGGACAGCTGCGGCTCACGTTCGGCATCAGCGAGCTCGAAGATGGGATCGACGTGGTGCTCGGCGCGATCGGCCTCTTCGCGGTCGGCGAGGTGCTCTGGTACGCGGCGACGCTGCGCTCGCAACAGGCCGAGGAGCGCCAGACACTGCGCGGCTCGGTCATGATGACGCGCCAGGAGCTCCGCCGCTCGGTGCCGGCATGGCTGCGTGGCTCGGGCATCGGCTTCTTCATCGGCGCCCTCCCCGGCGCGGGCGCGACGATCGCGTCGTTCATCTCGTACGCGATCGAGCGCCGCGTGTCCAAGCACAGATCGGAGTTCGGGAAGGGCGCGATCGAGGGTGTCGCCGGGCCCGAGGCCGCGAACAACGCGTCCGCCGGCGGCGCGCTGGTGCCCCTGCTCGGACTCGGCATCCCCGGCTCGGGCACCACGGCCGTGATGCTCGCGGCGTTCCAGATCTACGGCTTGCAGCCGGGCCCGCTCCTCTTCGCGAATCGACCCGATCTCGTGTGGGGCCTGATCGCGAGCCTCTACATCGCGAACGTCGCCCTTCTCGTGCTGAACCTTCCGCTGGTCGGGATCTGGGTGAAGCTCCTCGACATCCCCAAGCCGCTTCTGTACGCGGGCATCCTCGTCATCTCCGCCGTGGGCGTGTATTCCCTCGACCGGCGCGCGTCCGATCTCGCCGTCGTGTTCGTCCTCGGCGTCGCGGGATTCCTCATGCGCCGATATGACTATCCGCTCGCGCCGGTGATCCTCGGCATCGTGCTCGGGCCGCTCATCGACAACAACTTCCGCCGCGCGATGATCATGACCGACGGCAGCCTCGTGACGCTCCTCACCCGTCCGCTCACTCTCGTGATCCTCGCGGTCGCGGTGTTCTTCTTCGTCCTCCCGCTCGCGCTGCGCCTGTACGCGCGGGCGCGCGGCGACCGCGATCTGGCGAAGCTGGCGGAGATGGATGTCGGCTGACGCGGCGAGGTGTGCGCGACGCGTATGTCCTACGTCCCTGCGGCGATGGACGCGTGACGGACGAGCCAGTCCGCCGCCAGGCGCACGACCTCGTCGAGCGCGCCGCGTTCCTCGAAGAGATGCGTCGCGCCGGGCACGATCACGAGCTCCTTCTGTTGCGCGCCGAGCCGCTCGAGTGCCCCGCGGTTGAGCTCGAGCACCTCGCGGTCTCGACCGCCCACGATGAGCAGCGTCGGTGCGCGCACGCGAGCGAGCGCGTCCCCCGCGAGATCCGGCCGTCCGCCACGCGACACGATCGCCGCCACGGTCGGATCGTCGGCCGCCGCGATGAGCGCTGCGGCAGCACCCGTGCTCGCCCCGAAATAGGCGAGCGGCAGCCGTCCGAGGTCCGCGTGGGAGCGGGTCCACCGCATCGCGGCTTCGAGCCGGCGCGCGAGAAAGGGGATGTCGAAGCGAAGTCCGGAGCTCGGTAGCTCACCGGCCTCCTCCGCCGACGTGAGCAGGTCGAAGAGCAGCGTCGCCAGCCCCCGCTCGCGCAGCGCCGCGGCGACGTGACGGTTGCGCTGGCTCATCCGCCCGCTTCCGCTGCCATGCGCGAACAGGACGATGCCCCGAACGCCCTCGGGTAGGGCGAGATCTCCCTGGAGGACCGCATCCTCGGCCTCGATGGTGACGGCGCGCTCGCCGCGTGCGGCGTTCATCGCGATGTCGCGCGCGCTGCCGCGCTCGTGCGCTTCGCGCAGGAGCGCCTCGACCTCGTCGTCCGCGACCTGCCCGAAGTCCTCGTAGAACTGGCCGACGGCGTAGAAGTCGTACGGACGCGTGAGGCACAGGAGCTCGTCGACCTCGGCCTCCAGCGAACCCGCCGACTGTGGCGCGCATGCCGGCACCGCGAGGACGATCCGCTTCGGTCCGCGCTTCCGTAGGGTGCGGGCGGCGGCGATGGCGGTGGCACCGGTCGCCAGCCCGTCATCCACGACGATCGCGTCACGGCCTTCGACTCGCTCGGGTGGCCGGCCCTCGCGGAAACGCTCCTCGTAGCGCCTCACCTCCGCCATCGCGGCCGCGGTGATCCGCTCGAGCTCCGGCGTGGTGATACCCGTCATCTCGATGAGCGAGTGGTTGATGAAGGACGCGTCGCGCGCCACGGCGCCGATCGCGAGCTCGGGCTGGAACGGTGCCCCGAGCTTGCGCGCCACGATGACGTCGAGCGGCGCCTCGAGAGCGCGGGCGATCTCTGCGGCCACCGCCACGCCGCCGCGCACCAGACCGAGGACGACGACATCACCGCCGCGCAGGTGCGCGAGCCGCTCCGCGAGGAGCCGGCCCGCGTGCGCGCGGTCCCGGAAGATCAGCGGCTCGTGCCTCCTCCGACCGGCGCGGAGTGGTCGTGAACGTGCGCAGCGGCGTCGTGATCCTTCTTCTCTTCGGCTTCGCTGCGATCCTTGTGCGCATGCACCAGGGGAGCGTGATCATGCTCGTGCATGTGGTAGTGCGACTGATGCGCGAACTCCCCCATCGGACCACCGGTGTGGTGATGCGTCACGTGCCAGTGATCGTGGGTATGGACCTGGGAGGGGTGATGGTGCTCGTGCGCCTTGTCGCCGACGACTTCTTGCTTCGCTTCGATCGCCATAGCGCACCTCCTTCTCGACCGGACAGAGCAGCACACGGCGTGCGAGCGCCGAACGTGAGGCGTGCATGCCCGCGCTCGCTGGGTCGGTCGGTCGGTGATGAGCTCGTTCAGGGAACGCGCCTTGCAGCGAGAGCACGCAGGAGGCGATGACTCATGGCCGATCTTCGAGAGAAACAGCGAAAGGCGATGCCGAAATCGGTGTTCGCCTACGTCGATTCGCGCGGCGAAGGCCACCTGCCGCTGAACGACGAGACGCACGTCCGTAATGCGATGGCCCGATGGAACCAGACCGCCTTCGCGTCGAAGTCCGCCAAGGAGACCGCGCGGCGCAAGATCGTGTCGGCAGCGCGAAAGCACGGCATCGAGATCGACAAGGACGACAAGATCAGGCACGCGGCCACCGGCCTGCGCGCAGCGACGACGCGGCGCGGTCCGCGCGGCGGTCGCAAGACCGTCCGTCCGAAGCGCAAGACGACGACCGCCCAGCGCCAGGCCGCGCGTCGCAACGTCGTCAAGGCGCGGCGCGCGAGGCGACGGGCCACCTAGCCGCATCTCATGGCCACGACGAAGACGAAAGAGCGATGGGTCGCGTCGGTGAAGACCGACGCGACGCATCCGCCCGCGGGCCTCTTCACGAAGGACGCGGCGACGATCGCGCGAACGCTCGCGTCGAAACGTGTCTCGCCGAAGGGGCCCGCCTCCGGGATGCGCATGCTCACCTACTTCGTGAATCGCGCGGGCCGCGGCCTCTCCTCCACGCGGCGCGCCGAGCTCGCACGGGCGAAGCGACTGCTCTCGGAGCGCGTGCGGCGCGCGCGTGAGAAGCGGCAGCGGAAAACGGCGCGTTCCTAGGCTGACGCGCGCCGAGCCCTGGGTCCCGACGCGACAGCAGCTGGAAGCCGCGCGCGGGAAAGGTGTCCGCAACGTGATCGCGCCTCGCCTGCGCGTTCTCTTCTGCGGGATCAATCCCGGCTTGTACTCGGGCGCCGTCGGTCACCACTTCGCGCGACCGGGGAACCGCTTCTGGAAGGCGCTGCACCAAGCCGGCTTCACCGATCGCGTCCTGTCACCCTTTGAGGAGCGCAGGCTCCTGGGGCGTGGTCTCGGGATCACCAACCTCGTGAACGAGGCGACCGCGAGCGCCGATGAGCTGGACGCGGAGGATCTCCGCCGAGGCGCAAGACGCCTCGCGCGCACCGCGCGCCGCTACCGTCCGCGCATCCTGGCGATCCTTGGGCCCGGCGCGTACCGCACAGCGTTCGGCGTCGCCAAGGCGTCGCCCGGGCCGCGCGAGGAGCTCGTCGGCGGCGCTCGGGTCTGGGTGCTCCCGAATCCGAGCGGGCGCACCGCCGGCTATCAGCTCGACGCGCTCGTCCGCGCGTTCCGTCGGCTCCGCCGCGTATCGCGGCGCGGCTGAGCGCTGAGTCATCCGACCTCGATGATCGTCCCGTCGACGGCGTGCTCGAGCTCCAGCTCGCCGATCCGAGCCAGCGTCTCCGCGCCGAGGTGCGTGAGCACGATCCGCCGGCAATCGAGCTCGTCCCGATGCGACATGAGCGTCCGATAGGAGATGTGCGACGGATCGTCGCGGTCGAAGTAGGAGGCGTCGCAGATGAAGAGGTCGGCGCCCTTCGCGACGCGCGCGAGCTCGTCGCTCCACGTCGCGTCGCCCGAGTACGCGATGAGCCGGTCGCCGATCCGCACCCGCAGGCCATACGGATCCGACTCCACCACGTGTCTGACGGGCAGCGCGCTGACGAGCGCGCCGCCGAGCTCGGTCTCGTCCGCGCCGAGCACGGTCTCCCGCAGCGGGAATCCGAGCTTCGTCTTCCGAAAGAAGTCCGGGTAGAGCGAGGACTCAGCGGCACGCAGCCGCTCCGGAAGTCCACGCGGTCCGCCGATGACCAGCGGTGCGGTCCGCCCGGCGAAATGCTGCTCGATGACGAGATACGGGATGCCGCCGAAGTGGTCGCCGTGGAGGTGGCTGATGGCGATCGCATCGATGGCCTCCGGGTCGACCTCGCGTTTGATCCCGGGCAGCGAGGAGCCGCCGCAGTCCATCAACAGCGAGACGCCCGGGGCGCTCACGTGGATGCACGCGTGCGAGCGTCCACCGTCCGCGAACGCGTTCCCGCTGCCGATGAAGGTGACGCGGACCGTCATGGGCGCGGCACCTATTCGATCTCCGAGAGCTGAACGGTCCGCGACTCTCGGTAGGAGCGGCTCGCGGCCTCGGCGATGCGCAGCGCCTCCAGCGCGTCCGCCGCGGTGCACGCGTTCTCCACCTCGCCGCGGGCGAAGCGCAGGAAGTGCGCGAGCTCGGCGCGGTACGCCCCGTCGAACCGGACGAAGAATGTCGGATAGGGCGGCCCCGCGAGGGGCGGCGCGTCGGCCTCGACCGAACGCCAGGGCGTGCGCGGGTCGACGCCGATGGCGAGCGTGTCCTTCGCGCCGTGGATCTCGACGTGGATGTCGTACCCGGCCTCGTTGTGACGGAGGCCGGTGACGAGGCCGAGCGAGCCACCGGAGAGACGGAGGAGCACGGCCGATGTGCCGACGTCGTGCATCGCCTCGTACTGCTGAAAGCCGAGCGTCGAGCCGGTCGCGGTCACCTCGACCGCCTCCTGCGCGAAGAGCCAGCGCGTGATGTCGAAGTCGTGGATCAGCTGGTCCTTGAACTGCCCGCCGGAGGTCGCGATGTAGCCGTCCGGCGGTGGCAGGCGGTCGCAGCTCACCATCACGAACGAAAAGACATCGCCGAGCTTTCCGTCCCGGATCGCGTCGCGTGCGCTCCGGTAGCCCGCGTCGAAGCGGCGCTGGAAGCCGATCTGCAGCCGTCCCTTCACGCGCTCCACGTGCGCGACGATGTCGCGCGTGTCTGGGATCGAAATGGCGATCGGCTTTTCGCAGAACGTGGCGATGCCGGCGTCGAGGCAGCGCTTGATGAGCGGCGCGTGCGTATCGGTCGGGGTCACGATGACGGCCGTATCGACACCCGTGAGCGCGTCGTCGATGGTCGCGGCCGCGCGAGCGCGAAGCGGTGTCGCGACCTCCTTCGCGCGGGCGGCGTCGGCGTCGTAGACACGCAGCTCGTCGACATCTTTGGTCTCGCTCAGGACCTTGGCGTGGAACGCGCCGAGACGGCCGACGCCGAGGATCGCGACACGCATCGCGATGCATTCTGCGTCGGGGCGAGCGTTGCCGTCAGAATCGCGTCGATGACCGCCATCCGCGGCGTGCTGTTCGATTGGGGCGACACGCTCTTCTCACCACCGGATGCGGGCGCGGTCATCGTCGCCGCCGCGAAAGAGCGCGGAGTGCGCATCGATCCTGATAAGGCCCGCGCGCTCTGGGACGAGCTGTGGGAGGCGGGCAAGATGCCCGAGGAGCTCGGGAAGGGGCGCGACCTGTCGGCCGAGGCGCACCGCGAGGTATGGACGGCGCTCTTCGCGCGCGCGAACAGCGCGGTGCCGGGCATCGGGAGCACGCTGTACGAGCGCGTGATGGATCCCCGTGCATGGATCCCCTATCCGGACACCGAGCCGACGCTGCGCGCGCTACATGCGCGTGGGATCAGGGTCGGCATCGTGAGCAACGTGCCGGTCGACCTTCGCCCGATCTTCGCGACGCACGGTCTCGACAGCTATGTTGACGCGTTCACGCACTCGTTCGAGGTCGGTGCGGAGAAACCCGACCCCGCGATCTTCCTCCGCGCGTGTGAGCGACTCGGCACCGAGCCCGGGGAAACGCTCATGGTCGGCGACCATGCCGTCGCCGACGGTGGTGCGGCGAGCGCGGGGCTGAGCTTCTATCTGCTCCCACCGGGTGGCGCGCCAAAGCGTCCGCGCGGTCTCGATCAGATCCTGGCGCTCGTCGAGGCTTCCGCGCGCGGCTAGAGCCTCAGCTGCGGGCGAGCTGGAGCAGCCTTCGCCCGGCGAACAGCAGCCATATCCACATCGGGACCAACGAAACCAGCGACATGACCAGACCAACGGAGCCGACCGTTGGCGGCACCAGCCCCGCGGCCCCCATCGCGATCCCCGCAAAGGCGGTGGCCTTGCCGAACACACGACTCCTCAACATCACGACGGACGCGATGAGGGTGGCTGCGGCGCTCAGGACATAGCTCACGTCGAAGGCGGTACCTTGCCAGACGGCGTATATCGCCTGCCCGGCCGCCAGCGACGCGGACCGCTCCGCCTCGCTGGACGCAGCGGCGTACTGGCCGCTCAAGGTCAACATCTCGAATGGGATCGTCGACGCGAAGTAGGCCGCGATCGCCAGCAGCTCGGCGGTCAAGGCGATGGCCATGAACGAGGGACTTGTGCGCCGGAGGGCGACGTACAAGGCGAGGAAGAAGAGTGCGAGCAGGCCGTAGTCGGCGATCATCAGCAGGTCGAGGTCGAGGAGGCCGACCAGGGCGTTGCTTTGCAACAGCTCGAACCACGCGATCACGGTCGTCGGCGGCGGCCAGACGAAGTACACGATCATCTGGATCGGGACGAGCGCAAGGACCCCCATCGCTGCCAGCCCACCGATCCTGCACAGCGACCCCCACTCGGAGCTCGTGGTGCGGTCGCCCTCGTGGACGGATTCGGCATGTCCCGTCGCGGCTGTGTCGCGCAGCGCGATTGTCGTCACGTGGACCCCTTCCTTTCTATGCGGAAGACCGGATGCAGGATCCGTCGCCGTTCACTCTGGCCTCGGACGGATCGTCACGGCATCGGGCGGCACGGCGCGCCTGTGTGCGGCATTGCCCCGCAGCCCGCACCGGCTCGCGCTCAAAAGGCCTGGTGGAAGACCGGATAGACGTGCCGATAGAACCGCGCGAACTCGCGTAACGCGCGCAGCGGGGACAGCCGCCGCTTCGTCGGATCGGCGTGCTCGAACATCGCGAACTCGGTGTACTCGACGCCTCTGCGCCCCGCGAACGCCTCACGCAGCCGGCGCGACTCCCCGACGGGGATCACCAGATCGTCGCGGTCGTGCCCGATCACGATGAGGGGAGCGTGAACGTCGTTCAGGTAGCGCAGGGGCGACATCGCGTCGAGCCGCTCACGCATCGTCACCGGCAGCTGCCCCAGCGCGGCGTCGACCTCGCGGACATCCCTCGCGCACAGCAGGTCGTGGACGTGTCTGCCGTCGCTCGAAAGAGCCTGCGCGTCGACGGCGCCGGTGCCGTCCACGAACGCGGATCGGAGGAGCGCGGACTCTCCGGCGGGAAGCACGTCGGTAACGGATCGGATGAAGACCTTGCGCGTCAGCTGGTCGACGGCCCACGGCTCGCGTGCGTCGCCAAGAGACCGTGACGCGCTCGCGATGTCGCGCACGAAGGTGTGCATTGATGAATAAGGCGCGAAGGCTGCGACGAACGCGACCCGGTCGCGGATCGCATCCTGCGCCGCGGCCATGAGAGCGAACGAGCCTCCCACGCACGTGCCGAGGAAGCCGCTCCGGGAGACATCGACGGCGTCCTGGCCGACGAGCCACTCATACGCGCGGGCGATGTCGCCGACATCCTCCGGCACGAGACGCAGGTCGCGCATCGCCGGGGACCAGTGGATCAGCGCGGCGAAACCCGCGCGAGCGAGCGCGGTGCCCAGACGCGGGATCTGCGGGTGGTCCACGTCGAACGGGACCACACCGAGGCAGACGACGACGCCCGGATGCCGCCCAGCTTTCGCCGGACGGTAGAGATCAGCCTCGACGGTCCCGCGCGACGAGGGATACCGGACGCGCTCCACCACCGGCGCGGTCGTGATCCAGTCGATGGGACGCGACGGGAGCATCGGAAAGACCTTGACGAAGAAGACCCCCGCACGTGCCGCCGCGCGAACGTAGCCCCGCACGCCGGACATCACGGTCGCCTAGGCGCGCGCGGCCGCTTGCCGGGCCGCCAGCTCGGCGCGCCACCTGCGGCGCCCGGTGTCGGCATCTTCGTAGCCGCGCTGATATGCGTTTACCGCGAGGAACCCGAGCACCACCACGGCCAGTGCGACTCCCAAGAATAGGCCGATGAAGAAGGTCATGCCGCGATCCGCTCCACGCCGACGAACGTAGCGGCCGGGCGCGGGGCCGATAAGTGCTGAACGTCACAAGATGTGCGCGGGAGGCCCTCGGTCGCGTAGGGTCGCGGCCCGACGGCGATCGCTAGACGAAGAGCGGGCTCATCTCGCGGCGGCGCAGGAGCTCGTCCATCTCGGCGTCGCTCGGCCTCGCACCGCCGCGCGACGCCGCATCGAGGACCATCGGCAGGAGGCCGACGTCGCCGACCGTGTTGAGGAAGACGCGGTCGTCTCCGAGCACCCAGCGCACCGCGAGATCGATGTCGCCCTGGTCGTGAAGGGGCTCGTACCACGTCGTGGGCGTGGCCGGTCGCTCGCCGTGCCAGGGTCCGAGGGTGATGGCCTTGATCGTCTGCATGGCCGCGCCGCGCTCCGCGCACAGGGTCATCAGCGCGTCGACGTCGCGGGCGTAGGCCGCGTCGCGCAGCTGCACGTAGTTGTAGGGGAACAGGACCGAGTCGAAGGGAAAGCGCTCCAGGGCGCGGCGGTGCTGCGCCGGCGCCTGCAGGCCGTGGCCGGTGACTCCGATGAAGCGCACGAGACCGGCATCGCGTGCCTCCACCGCGGCGCGCAGCGCGCCGTCGGTGGCGAACGCGGTGTCCCACTCGGCCTGGTCGACGAGGTTGTGAAGCTGGATGAGATCGACGTGGTCCGTGCCGAGGCGCTCGAGGGAGAGGCGGATCTCGTCTCGTGCGTCGGCGTACGTGCGCTTGCCCGTCTTCGTCGCGACGAAGAAGCGATCGCGTCCGGCGCCCTCGAGCCACGGCGCGATGCGCAGCTCGGCGTCACCGTAGCTCGCCGCGGTGTCGATGTGATTCACGCCGTGACGCTCCAGGAGATCGAGCACGCCGTCCGCGACGTCCTGCGTCACGCGCGAGAGCGCCGCCGCGCCGAAGAGCGTGCGAGTGCTTCGGTGGCCGGTGCTGCCGAAGGGAGCGCGCGCGATCACACGCTCACCCTAGCGCGTCCCCGCTCGGAATGGCGACGAACGCGAAGAGCGCCGCGAGCAGCTCGCACGCCACGGCGACCGCGAGGACAAGTTCGATCGACACCGGAATCACCGCGCCCGCGACGGCGGAGCCGATCGGAAAGCCGACGAAGTTAAGCGCCATGGAGACGGCGAACGCGCGGCCGAGCCACGCGGGGTCGGTCCGGCGCTGCCGCAGGGTGAAGAGCACGATGTCGAAGGGGCCGGCGGCGACGCCCAGCGCGAGCATCGCGAGCGCGACGACGATCGGTGCCGGATAAGCGAGGACGATCGCGAAGGCAGCCGCCTCTGCGAGCATGGCGAGTGCGAGCCAGCGCCGCTCACGCCCTAGCGTCGAGACGCGCCCCATCATGAGGACGGCCACCGAACCCGCGACGCCGTTCAGCGCGAAGAGCAGGCCGACGGACTCGGCGCCGCCGCCGAATCGCTGCAGCACCAGGACGGGCAGCGTCAGAAAGAACATGCCCCATCCCAGATTGCTGGTGGTGACTGACAGCGCGAGCGCACGCAGTGTCCTGTTGCGGAGGACGTACATCAGGCCCTGCCACGCATCGGGAAGCAGCCGACCGGTCTCGGTACGAGCGGCCGGGTCGCGAATACCGATCGACACCAGCGCCGCCGCGCCGAACAGGGCACCGGTGAATGCGAGCGCCGCGGGCGCGCCGAGGCCCGCGACCAGCGCGCCAGCGAGAGCGGGCCCGATGATGCTCGCGACGACATAGCCGTTGCTGTCGATCGCGTTGGCGCGCTCCCACAGCCGGGACGGCACGATGAGGGGGAACAGTGTTCGCACGCCGGTGTTTGACAGCGGCTGTGTCAGGGACGTCACCGTCACGATCGCGAGCAGCGGCGGCACCGGCAGGCTGTCGGCGATCGCGAGACCGGCGATCAGGGCGAGCGAGCATCCCGCGATCACGTAGTCGAGGACCATGAGACGCGTGCGGCCGTGGCGATCGAGCAGTGCACCCGCGACGGGGCTGCCGAGGAGCCCGGGCACGATGCTGAAGAAGGTGACCGCGCCGGCGATCTCCGCGGAGCCGTAGTGCTGCAACGCGAAGAGCACGAGGATGAGCGACACCATCTGACCCGCGATGCGCGCCAGCATCATGCTCGCAACGAGACGCGGGAATCCCTGGATCGCGAACAGCCGCCGATAGCTCGGTGGAACGTCGGTGGAGGAGGTCACGAAGGGCCGAGGCTAGCGCAGATCGGTCAGGCGGCGGTCGCTGGTCTCGCGACCGTCGTTCAGACGGCGGCCGCCTGCTTCTTGCGTTGGCCCGCGAGACGATCGCGATCCTGCTTCGCGAGGATGCGCTTCCGGATCCGATACGCGAGTGGCGTTACCTCGAGAAGCTCGTCGTCCGCCAGGAACTCGACCGCGTCATCGAGCGAGAGCTCGCGCAGGCCATCGAGCTTCACCGCGATGTCCGAGTTGCTGCTCCGCATGTTCGTGAGGTGCTTGCGGCGCACGACGTTCACCTCGAGATCGCGGTCGCGGATGTGCTCGCCGACGACCATGCCCTCGTACACCTCGATGCCTGGGCCGATGAACAGCTGGCCACGCTCCTGGGCCTGGCTCAGGCCGAACGTCGTGGTCGTGCCCGCCTCGAAGGCGATGAGGGAGCCCAGATCGCGCGACTCGATCGCGCCGGCGTAGGGGCCGTAGCCGGCGAAGAGCGTGTTCATCACGCCCTTGCCGCGCGTGCTGGTGAGGAACGCCTGGCGGAACCCGAGCAGGCCGCGTGTCGGGATCTTGTAGACACAGTGCGCGCTGCCGTCGTCGCGGTACTTCATGTCGACGAGGGCCCCACGACGGCGGCCGGCGAGCTCGACCACCTGGCCGAGCACGTCCTGCGCGACCTCGACCTCCAGCTGCTCGTACGGCTCGAGATGCTGGCCGCCTTCGTCCTTGAAGATGACCTCGGGCCGCGACACCTGGAACTCGTATCCCTCGCGGCGGAGCGTCTCGATGAGGATGGCGAGGTGGAGCTCGCCCCGGCCGCTCACCACCAGCGTGTCGGGGCTCTCGGTGTCCGCGACGCGGAGTGCGACGTCGCGCTCGAGCTCGGCGTACAGGCGCTCGCGCAGCTTGCGGCTCGTGACGTGGATGCCCTCGCGACCGGAGAAGGGGCTCGTGTTCACCGCGAACGTCATGCGCAGCGTCGGCTCTTCGACACGGATCGGCGGCAGCGGCCGAGGGTCGGCAGCGTCCGCGATGGTGTCACCGATTCCGACCTCGGGCACGCCGGCGACCGCGACGATGTCGCCGGCGCGCGCCTCGTCGACCTCTTCGCGCACCAGGCCCTGGAACGTGAACAGCTGCGTGACGCGAGCAGGGGTGAGCGCGCCGGAGTGGTCGATGCGCACGACGGACTGAGCGCGACGCAGCACGCCGCTCTGCAGCCGCCCCACGGCGATCTTGCCCCTGTAGTCGTCGTAGGTTGTGGTCGTCACCAGCAGCTGGGCCGGGGCGTCGGCATCCACGTCGGGCGCGGGGATGTTCTCGACGATCGCGTCGAAGAGCGGCTCGAGGGTCGTGCCGATGTGGCGATGATCCGTGCTCGCGGCACCGATGATCGCGTTCGTGTACACGGTCACGAATTCGGCCTGCTCGTTCGCGGCGCCGAGGTCGAGGAAGAGATCGAAGGTCTCGTTGAGCACGTGCACCGGACGTGCGTTCGGCCGATCGATCTTGTTGATCACGACGATCGCGCGATGGCCGCGCCGGAGCGCCTGCCGCAGCACGAACTTCGTCTGGGGCATCGGCCCATCGACCGCGTCGACCAGCAACAGCACGCCGTCGACCATGTTCATGACGCGCTCGACCTCGCCACCGAAGTCGGCGTGGCCGGGCGTGTCGACGATGTTGATCTTGGTCCCGCGATACACGATCGCGGTGTTCTTGGCCATGATCGTGATGCCGCGTTCGCGCTCGAGCGCGTTGGAGTCCATCACCCGCTCTGCGACCTGCTGGTTCTCGCGGAAGATGTGGCTCTGACGGAGCATGGCGTCGACCAGCGTCGTCTTCCCGTGGTCGACGTGCGCGATGATCGCGATGTTGCGGATATCGGTCCGGCGCATGGCTAGGCGAGGCCTCGGAAGGGGGACATAGGACAAGTCTAAGGGTCGATCTGCGCGTGGAGGCCGCGACGGCCTCGCGGACGCGCAGTCTGCGCGAGGTCGTCGCGGCCCTGCTGGTCAGTGGATCGTGATCGAGGACGCGCCGGATGAGATGGTGATCGTCAGTCGATCCACCGCGGATGTGTAGGCACCGGACTGCTGCGAACCTGAGACGCTATTGACGGCGCCGGTCACGCGGACGCTGTACTCGACGCCCGCCGGGACCCGCAGATCGACCGACGACGCGCCGGTGGAGATCGTGATCGGCACGTTACCGCTCGGCCTCGGCAGCACGATCTGGAGGTCCGAGGCGCCGTTGTTGATCGTCGCGTGCGTGAGCATGACGTTCGAGAGGTCGATGTCGAAATCGCCCGCGCCGAGATTGAGGGTCATGCCGACCGGGATGTCGGATGGCACGGTGACGCTCCACGCTCGCGCGCCTCCGTCGAACGGGACGTCGGGTACCACAGACCGAACCTCGACCGCAGCCGACCCCGTGCCGCGGTCGACCCGCTGCAGCTCGATGTCCTCGCGCGTCGACTTGACGGCTACGAGGTCGCCGCTTCCGCCTTTGAGGGTGAGGTCGCCCGCACCGTAGCCGAGGGTGAGCGAGAGCGCTCGGGACCCATCACGGGCGACGCTCTCCTGCGATGTGAACGCTCCGCCGGCGACGCCACTCCCGAACGGGAATGCCGGAGCGCCTACCAGGTAGATGATCGCGGCTCCGATGATCGCGACCTCAGCGATGACGGCTGCGAGGATCGAGCGCGGCCTCAGGAGCAGATCGACCCCGAGGAGCACGAAGAGGACCGGCCAGAGCTGAACGACGTGCCGCCATGACACGCCGGTCATGTATCCGGCGTTCGCGAGCAGGAACACGATGCCGAGCGAGATCAGCACGAGCGGGAATGCGATCGACGGCGTGCGTCGAGGGGACTCGAGTGTCATCGCTGGTGTCGTCATGGCCGCACCCTCCTGAGGAGAAGCACCGCGCCGAGAGCGATCAGCACGAGGGGCCAGGCGAAGCGCCAGTTGACGAACGTGAACGCGCCGATGTTGGCGAGGAGCCAGAGCGCGCCGACCGCGATCAGCACTGTGGCGAGCATCTCCTGTCCTCGTTCACCGACCGCGACGGCGGGCGTCCCCTGGCCGATCGGAACGGCGATCCACAGCACGATGTAGAGAAGGACCGATGCGCCACCGGCCAGCGCGAAAACGACGAACGCGAGACGGACGAGCACGGGGTCGACGCTGAAGTACTGCCCGAGGCCGCCGCAGACGCCAGCGATCACCTTGTCGGTCGCGCTGCGGTAGAGCTTCGGCGTGGTCTTGATGTTCTCCACCGGGGATGACCTCCTTGCTACTTCGATACGCCGAGCGAGTTCGCGGCATTGCGTCCAAGCATCACGGCGTCGCGACCTGCACGAGCGAGCCGCTCTGGTACAGCAC
>JBKPCZ010000241.1:0-8926 GCA_046727665.1 Chloroflexota bacterium | reverse complement strand
GGGCGGGACGTCGACGGCCGGGAAGCACGGCGCGTCCTTCTATCGAGAGATCGGCAAGCGCGGTGGCCAGGCGCGCAAAGGCCAGCTCGGGACCGAGGGCTACGCGAAGCTCGGACGCAAAGGCGGCGAGGCCCGCAAGACACAGCTGGGATCGAAGGGATACGCGGAGCTCAGACGCCGCGGCGGCGAGGCACGAAAGACGCAGCTCGGCAGCGAGGGCTACGCGCAACTGGGACGCAAAGGGGGCCGTCGCGTAGCCGAGCTCATCAGACGCGGAAAACAGCCAGCGAACGGAGCAAAATCGGGCGACGGCCGCTAGTCCCGCCTATCCTTTTGGCCGTGTCCGCTGGGGCGTGGCCAAGTGGTAAGGCAGGGGACTTTGGATCCCCGATCCCAGGTTCGAATCCTGGCGCCCCAACCAGCCACGCCCGAACCCGCCTGAGCCGTCGGGCTGTATGACCGCGGTGCCGCCGGGCATCGTGCTCGCGGCGGGATTGGGCACCCGGATGCGTTCGCAGACACCCAAGGTCCTGCATCAGGTGGCCGGACGCCCGCTGCTGTTACACGTGCTTGACGCGATCCGCGGGGCCGGCGCGCGGCCGGTCGTAGTGCTGTCGAAGGAAAGCGAGCCCGCGCGCGCGATCGTCGGCGACGGCGCGGTCGTCGCGCTGCAGGATCCGCCTCTCGGCACCGGCGACGCGGTGCGCGTCGCGCTCGACGCGATCCCCGATCGCTCGGGGGAGGCCTTCATCGTCTACAGCGACACGCCGCTGCTGCGGTCGAGCACGCTTCGCGCGCTGGCCGAGCTCCGCACGACGCGGGGCGCGCCACTCGCCCTCCTCTCCGGCATCGTTGGCACGACCAACGCGTACGGCCGCGTCGTGCGTGACGCCGGCGGCGATGTCGCTCGCGTGGTCGAGGTCCGGCTGGCGACGGAGGAAGAGCGGCTGCTGCCCGAGTCGAATCTCGGCGCATACGCCGTCGACCTCGCGTGGCTGCGGAAGGTCGTGCCGCGCCTGCGCGCCAACGAGACCGGTGAGATCTTCCTCACCGACCTCGTCGCGCTCGCGGCAGCCGATGGTGCGCGCGTCGCGGCATACCGCACCGAGGACGCGGATGAGGGTATGGGCGTGAACACGCGCGTCGAGCTCGCGGCCGCGGAGGAGGTCGTGCGGCGGCGCATCCGCGAGCGACACATGCTGGCCGGCGTGACCTTTCACGATCCGGCGTCGTCGCTCGTCGACGACGACGTGGAGATCGCGCCCGACGTGGTGATCGAGCGGGGCTGCGTCCTCGAAGGACGCACGCGCATCGGGTCGGGCACGCGCATCGGTCCGTACGCGATCGTTCGCGACACACAGGTCGGCGAACGTTGCCGGGTCGAGGCCTCGGTGCTCGAGGGCGCGACGCTGGAAGACGACGTGCGCATCGGGCCGTACTCGCATCTCCGTCCCGGTGCGCATCTCGAGCAGGGTGTCGAGATGGGCAACTTCGGCGAGGTGAAGAACGCGAGGCTCGGCCGCGGCACCAAGATGCATCACTTCTCGTACGTGGGCGACGCGCAGGTCGGGCAGCGCGTGAACATCGGCGCGGGAACGATCACCCTCAACTACGACGGCGTTCGGAAGAACCGCACCGAGATCGGCGACGACGCCTTCATCGGCTCCGACACGCTGCTGCGCGCGCCGATCAAGGTCGGCGCCCGCGCCGTGACGGGCGCGGGCTCCGTGGTGACGAAGGACGTCCCGGACGACATGCTCGCCGTGGGTGTCCCGGCCCGCATGCGCAAAAAGACGGAGCGGCGCCCGGACAAGGCGACCTGATGAACGCCGCGGCGTGGGAGCTGCTCCTGGTCGAGCTCGCGCTCGTCGCGCTTCTCGCGGTGCTGTCCGCGAGCGAGGCCGCGATCAACATCGCGCGGCGGCCCGGCGTCGCTGACGAGCTCGACACGCGTGGACGCCGCGGCCAGCGCGCGGGCGCGATCGGCCGGCGGGCCGGCTACTACCTGGCGGCGATCCAGGTCTCCGAGTTCCTCATCGTCTTCACCTATGCCGGCATCGCCGCGGCGTTCATCGCGCCGCGCCTGTCCGCGCTGCTCGCCTTCTTCCTCGGGATCGACACGACCCTCATCTTCACCGACGTCAGCGCCGTCGCCGTCACGGTGGCGGTCCTCTCCGTCATCGCGGTGCTCTTCGGTCTCTTCGTCCCGCGCGCGATCGCGGCTCGGCACGCGCAGGGCACGCTGCTGCTGCTCGCGTTCCCGCTCGAGCTCATCACCTGGCTCACGCGGCCGGTGGTCACGGTGCTGTTCCGGGTGACCCAGGTCCTCGTCCGGCCGTTCGGTGGGACCGCGCCGCAGCCGGGCGTGGTGACGGAGGACCAGATCCGCGCGCTCATCGAGACTGGTCAGGCGCAGGGCGTCCTCGAGCGCAAGGAGCAGGAGATGATCAGCTCGATCTTCGAGCTCGGGGAGAAGACGGTGGCCGAGGTCATGGTCCCGCGCACCGACATCGTCGGCCTCGACGTGGAGACGTCACCGCAGGAGCTCCTCGACCGCATCACGACCGTCGGCCACTCGCGCATCCCCGTCTATGAGGGCTCCGCCGACAACATCGTCGGCATCCTCTACGTGAAGGATGTGTTCCGGCGCATCGCGCGCGGCGACCGCCAGCTGGCCCTCCGGCAATTCCTGCGTCCCGCCGTGTTCGTGCCTGAGACGAAGAAGGTCGACGCGCTGCTGCGCGAGATGCAGAAGGACAAGATCCACATCGCGATCGTCGTCGACGAGTACGGTGGCACCGCCGGGCTCGTCACGATCGAGGACCTCGTCGAGGAGATCGTGGGCGAGATCCGCGACGAGTACGACGTCGAGCACGAGCTCGTTCTTCCCGTTTCAGAGACCGAGGCCCTGATGGATGCCCGCGTGCCGTTCGAGGATGTGCGCGAGACGTTCGGCCTCGAGGTCGAGCCGACCGAGGCGTACGACACCCTGGGCGGCTTCGTCACCGCGCAGCTCGGACGTTTTCCGCGGCAGGGCGAGTCGTTCGAGGCCGCCGGCGCGCGTTTCGTCGTCGAGACGATCGAGGGGAAGCGGATCCGCCGCGTTCGCGTCACGCGGCTGCAGCCGAGCCCGGAGCCGGCGTGAGCGAGATCGGCCCGGGCGACGAGGAGCTCGTCCGGGTCGCCTCCCTCGCGCGGCAGCGGGCGTACGCCCCCTACTCGACGTACAAGGTCGGAGCCGCGATCCGCACCAAGCGCAACAAGGTCCACAGCGGCGCGAACGTTGAGAACGCGTCCTATGGCCTCACCGTCTGCGCCGAGCGCACCGCGGCCTTCGCGGCGGTGAACTCCGGCGACACCGCCTTCGATGCGATCGCCATCGTCATCGACGACGACAAGCTGCCGACGCCCTGCGGCGCCTGCCGTCAGGTGCTCGCGGAGTTCGCTCCCGACATGCGCGTCATCCTCGCGACGACGGGCGGCAAACGGAAGGTCACGACGCTCGGCGCGCTCCTGCCCGACCCGTTCCTGCCGGAAAACCTGCGCTAGCCGCGAAAGCGCGGTCGCGCGACCTCACGCCACTCGCCGTCGGATTCGTCGTACACGATGAGCTCGTTCACGAGCAGGTCCGCGTCGAACGTGAGATCGCCCAGCGCTTCCCACGCCTCGGTCAGCTGCGCATCGCTGCGCACGCTATCCCGATGCAGCAGCGTGATATGCGGGCGGTACGTCGCCCGCTCCGCGCCGAGGACGGCCTCGCGGAAACGTCGCAGGTCGCCCTGCGGATCGTCGACAACGAGAAAGACGCCGGGGTCCGGCGCGATCCACCGCGCCGATCGGGACACGCGCAGCCGGAGCGGTGGCATCGCTTCGGCGACCGAGCTGAGCCGCGCGAGGTCCGCCATCTCGTCGATGACCGTTACGTGCGAGTCGATGCTCGCGGCCTGCTGCGGATCCCACCGGCTGCGCAGCTCGTCGACGCGGGCGCGCAGGTCCCCCGTCAGCTCCGCGACCGCGATGCGGCGTGTAGGTCCGGCTATGTCGGTGTCTGCGCGTCGGTCAGCGCGCGGTAGAAGGCGGTCGCGTTCGTCATCGCGAGCTCGCGCAGGCCGCCGCTGATGCGCTCCTCGGCATGCTCGCCGGCCGACTCCAGGTGCAGCACGCCGAAGCCGCGGATCATCCGCAGCGGGAATGGCCGCGTGAGGCTCGCGTCCTGGATGCGATCCAGGAGCAGGGCGGCCTGGTTCCGGTTCAGCACGCCCCAGCTCGCGATCACGCGGCGGTCGGTGAGCACGAAGTGCTTGCGACTCCAGGGGATCCAGCGGACGACGAGCCAGATGAGCAGGACGAGCGCCGCGACGAGCAGCGTTCCCGCGACGACATCGTTGGCCTGCCCGCTGGCGTACAGCGCGCCGATCACCAGCAGCACGAGGAGCAGTACGAGCGGCTCCCACAGGAAGAGCGGCCGCGTCGCCACGAGAACGCGTTCCGCGGGCTCGAGGATCAGGTCGCCGGGCGCGTCTCCTCGCCTCTCGCGGTCGGACATCGCGGGAATCTTAGGCGGAGAGCGTTCCTGCCGCCGCGGGCTCGTCGGCCGCGCCGGTCGCACTCGCCACCAAGAGCTGCAGGAGCCGCAACGGCTCGGCGCTCGCGGCGACGCCGTGCAGCAGATGCAGCGCGCGACCGCGGTGCGCTTCGATCTCACGCTCCAGCATCGGACGCACACCGAGGTCGTCGAGGATCGCGCGGATCCGTTCGACGTTCTCCGCCGGCAACGGGGCCTGCGAGGAGAACAGCTCGCCGAGCTGCTCGCGCACGCGCGGCGACGCGCGCTCGAACGCCAGCACCACCGGGAGCGTCTTCTTGCGCTTCACGAGGTCGTTCATCTCGATCTTTCCCGTCCGCTCGGTGGAGGCCCAGATGCCGAGCAGGTCGTCGTGGGCCTGGAACGCCTGCCCGAACTCCTCGCCGAAGCGCGCAAGCTGCTCGCGCACGGAAGGGTCGTCGCTCGCGAGCATCGCCGCGCTCTGGGCCGACGCGCCGAACAGGGCGCCCGTCTTGCGCGCCGCCATCACCCGGTAGCGATCCGCGGTCACGTCCGTGCGCGACTCGAAGCTGATGTCGAGGAACTGGCCCTCGCAGACACGCACGCAGGTCTGGTCCATCAGGCTGGCGAAGTCCAGGATGCGCTCGGCGGGAAAGCCGAGCTTCCGCAGCCGCTGGACGGCCAACCGCGAGACCGCGTACATGCCGTCGCCGGCGTTGATCGCCTGCGGGACGCCCCACACCGACCACACCGTCGGCCGGTGGTGACGGGCGGGATCCTGGTCCTCGATGTCGTCGTGGATGAGCGTGAAGTTGTGCAGCAGCTCGATGGCCGCGGCCGCCGGGAGCGCGCGCTGCGGCGCGCCGGCGAGCGCCTCGAACACGAGCAGGCACAGCAGCGGACGGAGACGTTTGCCGCCACGGGGCCGTCCGGCGTCTAGGCCGAGGTGGTACAGCATCATGCCGTAGAAGGGCTGGAGCGCAGGCTCGCCCTGCGTCAGGAGCGAACGGATCTCCTCGTCGATGGCGGCGACGCGTGCCTCGAGGAGCGACTGCGACGAGTGGGTGCCCACCGTGATCGATGATACGTGGCGCGCGCGTTCATTCAGCGGCATGAGTCATTAACATGCGGTGTTGATGGCGTCGCGCACGTATCGCGCCGAGGCGATCGTCCTTCGCACGGTCGATTTCGGCGAGGCAGACCGCATCCTCGTGCTCTTCAGCCGCCACTTCGGGAAGCTCCACGTCGTCGCCAAGGGCATCCGACGTGCGACGAGCCGCATGGCGGGGCACGCGGAGCCGCTGACGCACGCCACCTATCAGCTCGCGCGCGGTCGCGAGCTCGACGTGCTCACGGGCGCGGAGACGCGGGCGGTGTACGCAAGCATCCGCGACGACCTCCTGCGCATCGCCGCCGGCTGGTACGTCGCGGAGCTCACCGACCGCTTCACCGTCGACCATGCCCCCTCCGCGCCGCTCTTCGATCTCCTCGAAACGGCGCTGCGCCACCTCGACGCCGGCCACGCGCCGGGCCTGGTGTGCCGCTGGTTCGACCTCCACCTGCTGGACCGTTCGGGCTTCCGGCCCGAGCTCTACCAGTGCGTGTCGTGCCGGGAGCTGTTGCAGGAGCGGCAGAACGCCTGGAGCGCCGACGCCGGCGGAGCGCTGTGCGCGTCGTGCGCGGCGCGGGCCAGTAGCCACCTCGGGCTCACGGTGCGCGCGCTGAAATCGCTGCGCTACCTGTTGCAGAGCGACTTCGTGGGCGCGTCGCAGCTCCGCGTCGACGGATCGCTGGCGAGCGAGCTCGAGCACCACATGCGCTTCTTCGTGCAGCACGTCATCGATCGCGAGATCACGGCGGCCCGTCTGATCGACGAGATCCGCGCGCTGCCCGCGCTCCCGAGCCCCGCGGCCTCGTGACGCCGCCGGACGTCGCGGAGAAGCTCACTTCGCTCGCGAAACGACGCGGATTCGTGTTCCCTTCGAGCGAGATCTACGGTGGCGCGGGCGCGACCTGGGATTACGGTCCCCTCGGCGTCGAGCTGAAGAACAACGTCAAGCGCGCCTGGTGGCGCGCGATGGTGCAGCTGCGCGAGGACGTCGTGGGTCTCGACGCGGCCATCCTCATGCACCCGAAGGTCTGGGAGGCATCCGGGCATGTCGAGAACTTCATCGATCCACTGGTGGAGTGCCGCAACTGCCGCAGACGCTTCCGGGTGGACGAGCTGCCGGAGGGCGAGCGGCTCATGGATGCCTGGCGATCCGGCAAGGCCGATCTCACGAGCACGGCCTGCCCGAACTGCGGCGAGAAGAAGCTCGCCGATCCCCGTCGTTTCAACCTGATGTTCAAGACGTTCGTCGGTCCGGTCGAGGACACCGCCTCGGTCGCGTGGCTGCGTCCGGAGACGGCGCAGGGCATCTTCGTGAACTTCGAGAACGTCCAGCAGGCCACGCGCCGTCGGCTACCGTTCGGCATCGCCCAGATCGGCAAATCGTTCCGCAACGAGATCACGCCCGGGAACTTCATCTTCCGGTCGCGCGAGTTCGAGCAGATGGAGATGCAGTACTTCTGCCGGCCAGACGACGCGCCGAAGTTCTTCGATGAGTGGCTCGCGCGGCGCCGCCAGTGGTATGCCGACCTCGGCATCGGCGACGCGGTGCTGCGCTTCCGCGAGCACGCCGAGAACGAGCGCGCGCACTACGCGGCGAAAGCCGTCGATATCGAATTCGAGTACCCCTTCGGCTGGAACGAGACGGAAGGCATCCACAACCGCACCGACTTCGACCTTCGCCGGCACAGCGAGTTCTCGGGGAAGGATCTGCGCTACCACGACGACCTCACCGGCGAGCGGTTCCTCCCGTTCGTCGTCGAGACCGCCGTTGGTGCGGACCGCGCCACGTACGCGCTGCTGTGCGCGGCGTATGACGAGGAGCCCGACAAGGAGGGCCTGCGGGTCGTCCTTCGGCTGCACCCCGCCCTCGCGCCGTACAAGGTGGCGGTGTTGCCGCTGTCGAAGAACGAACGGCTGACCCCGCTCGCGCGAGAGGTCTGGGCACAGGTCCGGCCCCACGTCATGAGCACCTACGACGAGACACAGGCGATCGGCCGCCGCTACCGCCGGCAGGACGAGATCGGCACGCCGTTCTGCGTCACCGTCGACTTCGACTCGCTCGAGGATCGCGCCGTGACGATCCGCGAACGCGACAGCATGGCGCAGGTCCGAGTACCGATCGCCGAGCTGGTGCCGTCGTTGCAGGAGCGGCTCAGCGCCTAGCGCGGTCGCGCTCGCCGCACTCGTTTATCTCGCCACGCACGGCGCGCGCGTCCCACTTCTCGCGCTTCGCGGCCTGCGCCGTCTTCCGAATCTCATCCTCGTCATCGCCCCGTACGCCCTCGGCGTGCCCCTCGCGTATGCCTTCGCGGATCGCCTCGGCCCGGCGACGGCCTCAGGCCTGATCGCCCTCGCTCTCGCGCCCGGCGCGCTCCTGGCACCTTCGGTCGTCAACGCGGCGGGCGGGAGGCGCGCGGACATGGCGGGCGCGCTCGTGCTCGGCACCGTGATCCTGTCGTTCGCGCTCGTCGCGACGCGGCCCGGCACGAGCGGGGTCGCGCTCGCGGCGATGCAATCGTTCGCGATCGCATCGCTCGTCGCGGGTGCGGTGCCGACGCTGCGCGACCGCCTCCTCGGTGCGCTTCGCTGGAGCGGCCATCTCGCGACGGCGGTCGTGGTCCTCCTCGCGGTCGCCAGCCGTCCGGCCGTGGATCCCTCGACCGTCATCCTCGCCGCAGGCACCGTCGCCATCACGTTCGGCGTCGCTGCCGTCGCCGCGGTCGCGCTGCGGCGCGACGTCCTCTCGGCGCTCGCGGCCGCCGGCACGCGCGATCCGGTCGTCGCGGTGGGACTCGCGTGGTCGATGGGAGGCCCCGACGCGACGGCGGTGCCGCTCGTGAACGCCGTAATCCTCGGTACCGCCGCGGCGGCGCTCATCATCCGCCGGCGGTAGTCTCGGGACGTGCTTCCGCTCGTCACCACGCTGGTGTCCGGTGCGTTCGCCGCGGCGGTGGCGATGCAGTACCTCCGCAAAGGGCGGCCGGCGCAGCTCGCGTGGGCGGTCGGGCTGCTGCTCTTCACCGTCGCCGCTTTCATGGGCTTCCTCGCGCGGAGCGGTGGCGCGACGGAGGTCGAGTACCGGCTCTTCTATCTGTTCGGGGCGATCGCGAACGTCGCGTGGCTCGCATTGGGCACGGTCTACATCGTCGCGCCGCGGTACGGCCGTATCGCTCTTGGTGTCGTGCTCGCGCTCTCGGCGATCGCGGTCTACGCGGTCTTCGCGTCTCCGGTGGACATCGCGGTCGCGGTCGACACCGGCAAGGGCTACC
>JBKPCZ010000240.1:0-5781 GCA_046727665.1 Chloroflexota bacterium | reverse complement strand
CCCTCCAACTATTGGTATGTCCGCTATCCGGTGACGAACGCTCACAACAGTTGCTATATGTATACGTTCACGCTTGACGGGAATGCGGGCGGTCCTCCCGTCAATGCGGCATGGTGGTATTTGGACAGTCGCACCGATCCTTCGGGTTCGTACTACACGATGACGTACGAGCCGGGCACGGACAACAGCTGTGGCTATGTGTTCTACAACGTGATGCCCCGCGGCGACACCGGGCCTAACTATTCTTACTACCGTAGTCAGGCCGCCGGCTGGACGTGGATCACGACGGAGTGGTTCTACCCCTCGCAGGGCGGCAAGATCTATCTCGGCGACAAACAGTTCTGCACTCCAGGGAGCTGGTTCACTGTCGATCTAATGAACTGGAATAAGGATCACGTGACACAACAATGATGTACACCTTTCGGAATTACAGATTGGCGTGCTTGGGTGCGCTCGTGGGCGTGGTACTCGGTGGCGTTGCCCTCCTCACGCAGGACGCCGTAGCGCGCAGTGAGCGCAACGCGATGGTGATGGAGAGCAGCGCGGCGACGATTAATGGTGCGCCCTTCGTGCCGTTGCAGCCCGGGCGTCTGCCGGCAGGCACGACATTCGTCATCGCCGATGCTCGGACTCACGCCAATGGCACGACCGGCGACGTTGATGTGTTCTACCGGCTATCGGATGGCTCGCGTCTCCATATCTGGCAGACGAACCGATCACTAGCGGAGCTCGGGCCCAAGAATCCGCTCAACGACAGTGGCGTCGACCACCCGCGGGCGTTGGCCACCTGGCGCGAGTCGCCCGGCTTCAGCGGTCGGGTCACCGCGGTCAGTTCCCTCGTCAGAGGACGCGTCGTGAGCATTGACGCGACGCTTCCGGTCGACGAACTGCTCCAGATCGCCGAATCACTCCGATAACGAGAGGCGGGCTGGCGCTCGCCTTCGTCGCAGTGATCATTGCGTTTTCGGCGGTTGTCCTCGGGGTTCCCGCGTTGCGGGCGCGCACGGAGCTGAAGGACGTGTTGCCCCCGCAGACCGAGTGGATCGGGTCTCCGACCGTGGTCGGTGCGCCCTCGCCACTCTTAGCTTGGCAATCGTTTCGTGCACTCTCACTTGACGAGGCAAGCGCGTACATCGCCCAACGAGCCGTTCCGGTCGGCCGAACGCGCGACGGCAACGTGCGCGTCTTCCGTGATCCCAACCACGTGATCTTTCTGGCCATCTATGACGGCCTCCCACGGGTCGAGTTGGTCTGGCCGGCGCCATGCCGGCCCCTTGCCGCCAGCTTTCCTACTGTGGTCGATGATGTGTTTCGCCAATTCGGCAGCACCCCCGGGCGAGCGGCAGAGCTCGCGGCTACGCACGCCGCCGACTTCGACATGGAGCCGTGTCCGACCTCGGGGTTCTGGGCGGTCGACCTAGCGGCCCGGGCGGCGCTGTTCACCGGCTTCAGCCCGAATCGTTTGACCTACCGAGTCAACGTCAACCTCGAGCCCGCCGGTCACTTGATCGAGATTGGACCTGGGTTACCCAAGGCATATCTGAGGGATGACTTGTCGCCCGAGTTGAGTTGGTGGAGCGACGGCGCCTGGCACACGTATTCGGGCGAGGCGCTCACGGTCGGGCAGCTGACTGCCACAGCCTGCCGAACCATGCGGCCTCGAATCCTTTGTCCTTAGCGTTATCGAATTCACTTCAGTTGCGTCCCCCGACAGGCTCTTCGTTCCGGCAATCGACCCCATTTAGTCCCATTCGAGATCTAGCGTATCGGGGGCCCTGGGAACATAGTGACGAGCCATCCACTCGCATCGGTGATGACCGTGTAGACGGTCGTTTGCGCTCCCGTCAAGTCAAAGCCGATCACGCGCTGGGCGTCGACAACTCGTTGGAGATTGGGGCCGGAGGTCTGAGCCACTGGCGTCGTGCTCGCCGCTTCCTGCAGCACGCGCCCGGCGGCATCATCGCGGCGTACCGCAAATGCACCCATCTCGGTTGCACGGTGCCGTTCAACACGCAGAAGGATCTCTTCGAATGTCCCTGCCACGGCTCGCGCTATGACAAATACACCGCCACGGTGCTGCGGACTCCCGCGCCGCGACCTCTGGACCTCTTCCACATCAGCGAGCAGGCGAACGGGCTCCTCATCGTCGACACCAACCCACTCACTGCGCTGACGCGGAGCGAGTGGGACCCGCGACAGCTCGAGATCCGCGAGTGATCGTGCCGCTCAGCGCACCGATGTAGACGCCGACCGCAACGAGCAAGCCGCCGATGAAGTACACCGGCGTGATCATCTCACCGCGCAACAGCGCGCCCAGGCCGACGGCCACGAGAGGCATCACGACGAGCGCGTAGGACGATGCGGACGCGGTCCAGCGTCGCAGCATGACGAGGAACAGGCCGAATAGCCCGATGGAGCCGATCACGGACAGATACACGAGCACGACCCACGTGGTCGTCGTGTGTGGCGGCTCGTGGACCTCGCCGACGGCGAACGAGAGCGCGAGCAGCATGACCGCACCCACGAGCATGCCCACCGCGTTCGTTGCGATCGGATGCATGCGTGGCAAGCCTTTCGCGATGACGCTCGCTTCGGCGGCGACGAGCGCGTTTGCGAGGATCGCGATCAGCGACAGGAGCGGGACGCTCGCCGACAGCTGCTCGCGGAACACCAGCGCGATCCCTGCGAGCGCGACGAGGCCGCCGACGACGCCGCGGAAGCGGAACTGCTCGAGGCCGTGCAGGGCGACGAGACCGATCGTGAACAGCGGAACGGTCGCGAGCACGACGGCGGCGGTCCCGGCGGGCGCGTCCTGCAACCCGTAGTACCCGAGCGCGTAGCCCAGCCCGAAGTTGAGCGCGCCGTAGATCGCCGCCCCGCGCAGCGACGCGCCGCGTGGGAAGGGCACGCGCCACAGGGCCATGGCGGCGAGCAGGAGCGCGCTCGCGGGGATGAACCGGAGCGCGGCGCCCCAGTACGGCGGTAGCTCCGCGTTGCTGAACCGCACGGCGACGAAGTTGCTGCCCCCGATGAGCACGACCGAGAGGAACAGCGCGAGCGTGATCCGGTCGGGTGGCCGCCCGGTCATTTGAGCCAGATCAGATCACCGAAGAAGAAGTCCGGTCCCTGCGCGACGGTGCGGCTGACGCCCGTCTTCACGTCGACCACGAAGAACCCGCCCTGGCCGATGTACGCGATCTTCGTCCCGTCGGGCGACCAGGCCGGCACGACATCGTCTCCCGTCTGCCCCAGGGACTTCAGGCCCGTGCCGTCGCAGGGAACGAGGAAGAGATCCGATGGGACGCTGAGGTGCGCGAGCTTTCCGCCGGAGCTGCCGCGCGTGACGGTGTGTCCGGCCGCCGAGAACACCACGACGCATTCGTTCGGCGAGAAACGCGGCGACTGCAGGTACCAGAAGGTGTCGGTGGTGCGGAGGAGCGGTCGCGCGTTCGCGCCGTCGACATCGGCGCGCCACAGTGCATCGACCTGCCCGTCCTTGAGATGGACGTAGATGAGCGTGTGGCCGTCGGGGCTGATCGTCGGATCGGCGCCGTCCTTCACCAGCCGCTTGCGCTCACCGGTGCGCAGGTCCATACGCTCGATCGCGTCGTCGGTGCCGGCGTACGAGCCGTTCTGGATGATGGCCGCGCGGCGGTGGAAGTAGATGACGTTGCCCGACGCGTCGAAGCGCGGGCTCGCGTAGAAGACGTTGTCGGACTCGTGCTGGACCACCGGGCGCAGGCCCGTGCCGTCGACGTTGACGACGTAGATGTCGGAACCGAAACCGCGCTTGGGATCCGCCTGCGGCGTGAGCGCGAACACGAGCGACTTGCCGCTCGGATGCAGCGACGGCGCGGACGGGGCGCTCTGCGGCGGGAGATCGACGAGCCGCCCGAGCGTGCGCGCCGTGTTGTCGAGCGCCAGCAGGCCGCCCGGGTTCGCCAAGATGAACGACGCCTGCACGCCGACTCCCGGAGCGACGGGTGCGCTCGACGCGGGCGGGGTCGTGGTCGGCTGACACGCTGCGGCGAATAACACGAGCGCCGGAACAGCGACGAGTCGCCACCGAAGCGCGCGAGCGGTGCCGGCGACGACGCGCCACCGAGGGCCCCCGCGCGCGAGGGGTCCCCGGCCCGAAGGGACGGGGTTTCGCGCGTAGAGAGGGTTTCGGTGGCGCGTCGTCGTTTGTACGCGTGTCACGCGATCACTTCCCCAGAACGCACCGCCCGCTCGTGCGCACGTCCTTTGATACGAGCCGCGATGCGCGCGTAGTGCTGCACGGCGCTCACGAATGCGGCGTGCGACCAGGTGAGCGGCGAGACCGACAGCGGCTCGCCGGTATACGGATGCACCTGCTCCGCCAGCACACCCGACGGGAGCGCCTTGTTCGCGCACCACCGCAGCAGTGCGAGCGGCCGCTCGAGATCGTCGAGCGTCGCGGCCGTCGCGATGTACCACTCGGCGAGCCAGAGCGTGCTGATGAACCACGGGTTGCCCGGGACACTCGCGACGTCCTGCGAGACCTGGAAGTAGTAATCGTTCTCGTAGCGCGCGATGCCGCCGACCGGCGTCCGCACCGTCAGCCGCTGCTCGATCGCCTTCATCGTCGCGACCACCCGCGGATCGGCCGCAGGCAGCATGCCGAAGAGGAAGATGCCGGCGAGCGAGATGTCGATCGTAGCGTCCTTCACGATCATGCCGTCGGGCAGGACCGCGATCGTACGGACGAATCGGCCGCGGTCGTCATCCCACAGGTGGGTGAGCGCGGCCTCGCGGATCTCCTGCGCCGCGACGGCATAGCGTTTCGCGAGCTCGTGCTGGCCGAACGCAACGGCGAAATTGCGCGCCGCGGTCAGGCCGGCCCACACCGCTGCCGTGGTGAATGCATGGATCCCGCGACGTTCCTCCCAGAGATCGAACGATGGCGCCGGAAGCTTGGTGCGCGTCTCGCGGAATGTCGCCATGAAGTCCGCGCCGGTGCGCACGAGCTTCCGGTAGAGCGGCCGGATGAACTCGATGTCGCGGTCGCGATCGTAGTGCTGCCAGAGCGCCCAGATGGGCAGGCCGGTCTCGTCCTCCTGGATCGGCAGCTCGAGGCGCCCTTCGGGCGTCGACCACGCGTGCCACGAGGAGCCGAGCGAGCCGTCGGGGTTGTACTTGTGCAGCAGGTACCCCTCGTGGGTCATGAGGCCGCCGCACAGATCGAAGAAGCGGCGGGTCACCTCGCCGTACCCGGCGAGGTCGAGCGCGTCGGCGACGAGGGCGCCGTCGCGCGGCCAGAGGTACGAGTACGTGTCGCGATTGAAGCGAAGGACGTCCGAGTCGTTGCCGGCGATGATCGCGCCGCGGTTGTCGACCTGCGTGCGGATGATGAGCGTCGAGCGCTTGTACAGCCGCGCGATCTCCTCGGGCAGGTGGTCGGCGATCGACTCGTCCTTGTTCGCCCAGAGACGCCAGTAGTCTTTGGTGCGCGCGAGGAACGACGCCGGTGTTCGCTCGCGGACGAGCTTGTCGAGCTCGCGCACCTCTTCGTACGACGCGCCGGCGGCGATCCAGAACACCGCCGTCGAGCTGCCGCTCGCGGGCACGCGGAAGGTGAGCATGCCGACGCTGTCGATCGAGCCCTGCGCGACCGGGTTGCGCGAGAGCGCACCGTCCTCGGCGTCGCGCCACGTGCCCTCCTTGCCCGGCGCATCCTTCTGACCGATCGCGAACGAGGTCAGGCCGAAGGAGTGCCCGCCCGCGGTGCCCGAGAGCAGGAACGCGCGCCGCCCCTTGTAG
>JBKPCZ010000239.1:0-3490 GCA_046727665.1 Chloroflexota bacterium | reverse complement strand
GAAGCGGTGCGCCGTCCGCACGAGCTCGTGTCCGGCGGACCGGGCAGCGGCATCTTCCGCTCGACCGACGGCGGCGACACCTGGATCGAGATCAGCCGCGCGCGCGGGCTGCCGAAGGGCACCCTGGGCAAGATCGGCATCACCGCCTCGCCTGCGAAGAGCGGGCGCGTCTTCGCGATCGTCGAGGCCGAGGACGGTGCGGTGTTCCGCTCCGACGACGGCGGCGACACCTGGGAGCGCGGGTCTGAGGACCGCAACCTACGCCAGCGCGCCTGGTACTACCACCACATCTACGCCGACCCGAAGGACCCGGAGACGGCGTGGGTCCTCAATGTCGACGCCTGGCGGTCGAGCGACGGCGGCAAGACGTTCGTGCAGATGTCGATCCCGCACGGCGACCACCACGACCTGTGGATCGATCCCGACGACCCGAACCGGATGGTCGAGGGCAACGACGGCGGCGGCGTCGTGACGTTCAACGGCGGAGAGAGCTGGAGCGGCGTCTACAACCAGCCGACCTCCGAGTTCTACCACGTGACCACGGACATGAACACGCCGTACCGCATCTACGGCTGCCAGCAGGACAACACCTCGATGAGCATCCCGAGCCGCGCGCCGATCGCCGGCGTGACCGCGGCGGACAACTTCGCCGTCGGCGGCGGCGAGGCCGGCCACATCGCGGTGCGTCCCGACGATCCGGACATCGTCTACGCCGGCGAGTACCAGGGGATCATCACGCGCCACGACCGCCGCACGCGGCAGACGCGGCTCATCAGCGTGTGGCCCGAACCGAGCTCCGGCGAGGGCGCGGACGCGGTGCGCTATCGCTTCCAGTGGACGGCGCCGATCGCGCTCTCTCCGCACGACCCGAACGTCCTCTATCACTGCGGCAACCGGATCTTCCGCACGCGCGACGAGGGCGAGTCGTGGGAGGCGATCAGCCCCGACCTCACGCGCAACGATCGGAGCCGGCTCGCGCCGTCCGGCGGCCCGGTGACGAAGGACAACACCGGCGCCGAGTACTACTGCACGGTCTTCGCGTTCGCGGAGTCGCCGGTCGAGCGCGGCGTGCTGTGGGCCGGATCGGACGACGGGCTGGTGCACGTCTCGCGCGACGACGGGAGGACCTGGAAGAACGTCACGCCCAAGGGCATCGGCGCGTGGGCGCTCATGTCGATCATCGACGCGTCGCCGCACGACGCCGGGACCGCGTATCTGGCCGCGAACCGCTACAAGCAGGATGACTTCCGGCCGTACCTCTTCAAGACGAACGACTACGGCCGGACCTGGAAGAAGATCACGGTCGGGATCCCAGATGACGATTTCACGCGCGTGATCCGCGAGGATCCCGCGAAGCGGGGTCTCCTGTACGCGGGCACCGAGACCGGCGTGTACGTGTCGTTCGACGACGGCGGCCACTGGCAGCGTCTTGGCGGCAACCTGCCGGTCGTTCCGATCCACGACCTCGTGATCAAGGACGACGATCTCGTGCTCGGGACGCACGGCCGCGCGTTCTGGGTGCTCGACGACCTCCAGCCGCTGCGTCAGTACGCCGCGCAGGTCGCGCGCGGCCGCGCGCATCTCTTCACACCCAAGGTCACGGTGAAGTACCGCACGGATATGGGCTTCCCTCAGCCGCCGAAGATCGGGAAGAACTACCGCATGACCGGCGCGACGATGGTCACGTATCGCCAGCGCGAGAGGCCGACCGGCGAGAAGGTCGCGATCAACATCGACGCCGGCACGAACCCGCCGAGCGGGGTGCTCGTGCAGTACTGGCTCCGCGACAAGGCCAGCGCGGAGGCGACGCTCGCGTTCCTCGACGGCCGCGGCAAGGTGATCCGCGAATTCAAGAGCGACCCGAAGGCGCTCGACGAAGCACTGAAGAAGCCCGAGCCGCCGCAGAAGACGCCGCCGGAGGGGACCGCTCAGCCGCCGGAGACGAAGGAGCCGAAGGTGCCCGTCCTCGCGGGGCTGAACCGCTTCATCTGGAACATGCGCTACCCGGACGCGGCCAAGATCGAAGGCGAGGGCGGGACCTGGGAGGCCTTCGAGGCTCAGCTCGCCGGTCCGCAGGTGCCACCGGGTTCGTACCGCGTGCGCCTGAAGGTCGCCGGCGAGACGCTCGAGACGCCATTCGAGATCCGCAAGGATCCGCGGGTGCGCTCGACGCAGCAGGATCTCGAGGCGCAAACGGCGCTCGCGCTCACGGTGAACCGGAAGCTCGACGAGACGCATCGAGCGATCAACGCGATCCGCAAGCTCAAGACGCAGCTCGACGGCTGGGAAGCACGCGCGAAGGAGCAGAGCGGGCAGGCGCGCCTCGCCCGCGCGGCCGCGTCGCTGCGCGAGAAGGCAAGCGCGATCGAGCAGGAGCTGGTGCAGGTCAAGGCGAAGAGCCGTCAGGACACGCTCAACTACCCCGCGAAGCTCAACGCGAAGCTCGCGTCGCTCGGCGGCTACATCGGCGGCGCCGACTTCGCGCCGACCAAAGGAATGCGCGACGTCGTCGACGACGTCTCGAAGCGCGTCGACGCGCAGATCACAAAGTGGCAGGCGCTGGACAGCGAGATCGCGGCGTTCGACAAGCTCGTGCGGTCGTCCGGCGTGCCGGCCGTCGGCGCCGGAAAAGCTAGGCGGTCTTCGCGAGCGGCGCGCGGGAGTCGCGAACGATCGCGCGCAGCTGCCGCAACCCACGCATGAAGTAGAAGCGGAATACCAGCGCCGTCATGACCTTCTTCACTCCCTTCGCGCCCGCGACGCGAAGGGCCAGGCGGACACGCGTGCGGTCCGAGCCGATCGGCTCGAACGTGTAGGTGGCGTAGGCCTCGGGACCGTCGCCGTACATCCACATCGTGAGCTCGCGCGGCGGATCGTCGCGGATGACCTCGAAGATCGTCTTCTTGTTCGCGCCGTGCTCGCAGTGGTACGACGCGTTCGCCAACGTCCCGCGCGCACCGTTCTTCAGCGTGATGTTCGGCGCGCCCGCCAGGCGCTGCATCGTCGACGGTCGTACGAGCTCGGCGTAGACCTCGGCCGGCGGAGCGTCGACCGTCTGCGCGAGCGTCCAGTCGGCGTCGCTCGGCGTCACGCGCTGCGTGAGCTGCTGGTACGCGCGTTCGCGGAGGTCGTGCAGGTCGCGGTAGCCGGCCTCGACGCGGCCGAGGTCATAGTCCTCGGTGATCGGGATGAAACGCTCGCGCGCGAGCGCCGGAAGGCGCTCGAGCACGGAATTCGTCGCGAGGATGTACTCGTGCGACGGCACGTGATTCTTGAGCAGCCGGAAGGCGATGTTCACATCGGCACCGACGAGATCGACCGTACCGCGCACCGTCACCGTCGAGTAGCTGCCGTACTGCGCGACGAACTTGAGCGTCAGGCTCGGCACGCTGCGACACGCGTTGCACGGGCAGGTGGTCGCCGCGACCATCGACCGGACGCGTCGATGGAACGACAGGAAGGCGTCCTCGAGGCAGGGGATGACCTCGTC
>JBKPCZ010000238.1:0-3776 GCA_046727665.1 Chloroflexota bacterium | reverse complement strand
CGGTCTGGCCGCCACGTTCCGCTCCTTCGTCCGGCGCCGCTATCGCGAGGTGCTCGCGGTGGACGGCATCACGTTCCGCATCGATCCGGGCGAGGTGGTCGGCTTCCTGGGTCCGAACGGTGCGGGAAAGACGACGACGCTGAAGATGCTCTCGGGTCTGCTCTACCCGACCGGCGGCGAGGCGACGGTGCTCGGTCACGTCCCCTGGCGCAGGGAGGGCAGCTTCCTCCGCGGGATGACGCTCCTCATGGGCAACCGCTCGCAGCTGGTGTGGGACATCCCCGCCGCCGACTCGTTCCTGGTGCTCAAGGAGATCTACGCCGTCCCGGAGAGCGAATACAAGCGCACGCTCGACGAGCTCATCGAGCTGCTTGAGCTGCAGCCGCTGCTGCACAAGCCGGTGCGTGGCCTGTCGCTGGGGGAGCGCATGAAGGTCGAGTTCGCCGCGGGGCTGCTGCATTCCCCGGGCGTGGCGTTCCTCGACGAGCCGACACTCGGTCTCGATATCTCCATGCAGGGCCGCATCCGGCGCTTCGTCGCCGAGTACAACCAGCGCCGCGGCGCGACGATCCTGCTCACGAGCCACTACATGGACGACGTCGTCGCGCTCTGTCGCCGCGTGATCGTGATCCACCACGGCGTCCTGCTCTACGACGGCGCCCTGGCGGACCTTGCCGAGCGCATGGCGCCGTACAAGCGCATCGGCGTGACGCTGCGCGGAGCGGTCGGCGACCTGTCCACGTTCGGCGAGGTCGTCTCGAGCGACGAGAACCACGCCAAGATCCACGTGCCGCGCGCGCAGGCGGCGGAGCGCACGGCTCGGCTGGTGCGCGAGCTCGGGGACCAGCTCGCCGACATCACCGTCGAGGACCCGCCGATCGAGGAGGTCATCGACAAGGTCTTCGCCTCCGAGCGCCCGCTCGCGGAGGCGACGGCGTGATCCGCGCGTACCGCCAGCTCTTCGTCGCGGGGATCCAGCAAGCGGCCCAGTACCGCATCCAGTCGCTCCTATGGATGCTGTTCTCGATCATCCGGCCGGTCATCTTCCTCGCGGCCTGGACCGCGGTCGCGGCCGCGCAGGGCGGGAGTGTCGCCGGCTACACGGCGAGCGACTTCGCCGCGTACTACATCGCGCTCACGATCGTGAACCACCTCTGCATCGCCTGGAACTCGTTCGAGTTCGAGTTCGAGGTCCGCCAGGGCCGGCTGTCGCCGAAGCTGCTGCGGCCCCTGCACCCGCTGCACTACTCGGTCGTGGAGAACCTCGTCTTCAAGCTCACGACGCTGTTGCCGCTGTGCGTCGTCCTGGTGATCGTCGCGCTCACCTTCAATGTCCGCTGGAACGGCGAGTGGTGGCACCTCGTTCTGTTCGTGCCGAGCATCATCCTCGCCGCGGCGCTCTCGTTCATGGTCGGCTGGGTCGTTGCGACGAGCGTGTTCTGGCTGCAGCGCATCAACACGATCAACACGCTCTTCCAGCGCACGGCCTTCATCTTCGCCGGGCAGATCGCGCCGCTCGCGCTCATGCCGGCATGGATGCAGCTCGTGTCGTATCTCTTGCCGTTCGCGTACATCCTCGCCGTGCCGTCCGAGATCCTGCGCGGCGGCGTCACGCTCGAACGCGGCCTCCTCTATCTCGTCGGTCAAGCGGTATGGCTGGGCCTGGCCTGGATCGCGTTCCAGTTCGCGTGGCGCGCCGGTCTCCGTGAGTACAGCGCGGTGGGCGCCTGATGCTCCGCTACCTGCGCATGTTCCGCGCGTTCGCGGTGACGGAGTTCCAGTTCGAGATGGAGTACCGCGGCAACTTCTACCTCAGCATCCTCGAGATGTTCCTCGTGATCGGCACGAGCATCGCCGCGGTGCTCGTCATGTTCGGCCACACCACGACGATGAACGGCTGGACGCTCTCGCAGATGATCGTCTTGCTCGGCGTCTACTACCTCATCCAGGGCGGCGTGAACCTCGTCTTCTCACCGTCGTTCGAGCGCCTCATGGAGCACGTGCGCGTCGGCACCCTCGACTATCACCTGCTCAAGCCGGTGAACGTCCAGTTCCTGGTCAGCACGCGGCACCTGCGCGTCGTCCGCAGCGCAGACCTGGTGCTCGGCCTGGTCGTGGTCGTCGTCGGACTGCTCCAGCTCGGCGTGCAGGTCGGCATCGTCGAAGCGCTGCTCTTCGCGTTATCGCTCTTCTTCGGCGTGATGCTGGTCTACGCGCTGCTCCTCGGACTTGTGACGCTGTCGTTCTGGTTCGTCCGCGTGGAGAACCTGCTCGCGATCTTCTGGGCCTTCACCGAGGCGGGGCGATTCCCGGTCGACGTCTATCCGCTGTGGCTGCGCGTCTCGCTCAGCACGATCGTGCCGATCGGGATCGCGGTCACCGCGCCGGCGAACGCCATCGCCGGACGCATGGACTGGATCGGCGTCGCACTTCTCGGTGCCGGAACAGCGCTCGCCGTCGGCATCGCCAGCGCGCTGTGGCGCAGGGGTCTTCGGAGCTACACCGGCGCGAGCGCATAAATGAACTCGACCTAAGCGCTGTCGCCGAGTCCGAAGAGCAGGATCGTCCCGCCAGGGCAGTCGATAACTCCTTTGCCCGCGGAGTCACGATGGGGCGCCGGTACACCCGGCCCTGTACGACGGATGACCACGCCGAAGTCGATGCCACCGTGCCAACCCCGGCCATTGAGATCGAGCTGGCGAAGCTCCCATTGCTGGCCGGACGCGCTCACGGTGAGCAAGCGCTCAACGGCATCGCGAGCGTCGTAGGTCGTTGATCCCTGCACACTGACCCACATGAACGCTCCGCCGAGAAGTGGCGTGAGCAGGGTTCTATTGCCTTTGTTCACGGCCGTGAGGAGGGTGACGAACGTATCTCGCGCGCAGCGCTCGTCGTCCGGCGTCAGTCGAGGGCTTGCCGCGCTGGGCTGAACGATGCTCGACGCTGATTGGGACGGATGGCCGGAATCCGCGCCACACGAGACAAGGACCACGCAAGCCAGTGCGATGCGAAGCCAGGTCACGACCCTGGTACAGTTTCGCGTCCGGGACGGTTCCCGACCGTACACTTGTTCTTATGAGCGCCCAGATGAGCGTCGATCTGAATCTGCCCGAGGACCGCGTCGGGCCCCGGCCGCGACGCAAGAGCAAGCGCGTCTGGGTCGGCGGGGCGGCGATCGGTGACGGCGCCCCGGTGTCGGTGCAGTCGATGTGCACGACCCTCACGCACGACGTCGACGCCACGATCCGGCAGATCGAGCGCCTCCAGGAGGTCGGCTGCGAGATCGCGCGCGTCGCCGTGCCGGACAAGCGCGCCGGCGAGGCGCTGAAGGAGATCGTCCGGCGCAGCATCCTGCCGGTCGTCGCCGACATCCACTTCGACTACAAGCTCGCGCTCATGGCGCTCGACGCGAAGGTGCACAAGCTGCGCCTCAACCCCGGGAACATCCACAACAAGGACGGCGTGCGCGAGGTCGTCAAACGGGCGAAGCTCCAGGAGACGCCGATCCGCATCGGCGTGAACCACGGCTCGATCGGCGATCGCCAGCCGGGCGACGTACGCGACGAGGCGCAGCGGATGGTCGACCTCGCGCTCTCGGAGATCAAGATCCTCGAGGACCTCGACTTCGACGACATCGTCGTGTCGGTCAAGGCGTTCGAAGTCCCGGTCATGGTCGCCGCCTACCGCCGCCTCGCTAAGGCCGTGCCCTATCCGCTGCACCTCGGCGTCACGGAGGCGGGCACGCTCGTCTCCGGGTCGATCCGCTCGACCGCCGG
>JBKPCZ010000237.1:0-3456 GCA_046727665.1 Chloroflexota bacterium | reverse complement strand
GGATGTCGTGCTTGCGCAGCAGGATCTGCGTGTGCCGCGTGTCCTCGCAGGCGACCATGTGCGCCTCTTGCAGGATCCGCAGCGCGCGCTGCGAGACATCCTCGAGGTTGCCTATCGGCGTCGCAACGAGATAGAGCTTCCCCACTACGAGCGCGACGCTCCGCGCACGAGCGTCGATGCGATCTGGAGACCGTACCGGCGCATGTGCGGCGTCAGACGCTTTCCGCGGTCGGCCGAAGGCTCTGCGCGATGAGGATCGCCGCAAGAACGACCGCACCGCCGGCGATCTGCGGGACCGCGAGCTGTTCTCCGAGCACGAGGAACGCCGCGATCGCCGCGACGACGGGCTCGATCGTCGCCGTGAGTCCGACGCGCGCAGCTGGTATGAGCTTCACCGCCGCGAGCGTGAGGCCGAACGGTATCACGGTCGCGACCACGATCACGCCGACGAGGAGCGCATAGATCTCGGCCGGCGTCGTGGTCCACGGGAGCGTCCAGAGCGGACGGAAGATCGTCCACGCGACGAGCGCAGAACCGAACCCGTACACGAGGAGCGTCGACGTGTCGTAACGCTTGAGGATCCGCTCGGCGACCGAGAAGTACAGCGCGAAGATGACCGCGGACAGCACCGACAGCGCGACGCCCGACGTGTTCAGCTGAAAGAGAGCGGCGTCGTACGCGCCCGCCGCGAAGAAGCAGCCGACGAGCGCGAGCCCCGCGGCCAGCCAGAGGCGCGCGCCGACCTTGCGTCCGCGCAGGCGGGCCCAGATCAGCAGCAGGACCGGCGCGGTGTACTGGATGACGACGGCAACGCCGACCGGCAGACGCTGGATCGACTCGTAGTAGGACCACTGGACACCCGCGAGGCCGACCACACCGAAGAGCGCGAAGAGCGGCAGATCGGCACGACGAACGCGGAATGCCGATGGACGGATCACCGCGAATAGCGCCGCGTACACGAGAAAACCGAAGAGGATGCGCCACTCCGCGAGCAGCGACGGCGCGACGCCCGCATTGAATGCCGCCTTGGCGATGATGCCGCCCACGCCAAAGCAAGCAGCAGCGGTGAAGGCCAACGCATAACCGAGAGCCAAGCGCAGGGGAGGCGCCGCTTCTTCAGGCGCGAGCCCGGCCGAAACCCTCTCATCGCGCGAAACCCCGTCCCTCGTCGGGACGGGGACCCCTCGCGCGCGGGGGCCCTCGGCCGGGCTCGCGCCAGCGTGCTCTGCTTCGTTTCCGGTCAGTCGGCTTCCCAATCCCTCGGATAGAGAAAGTCATGTCCGATCGTGCGAAGACTCACTTTCGCGATGAGCGGCATCAGCCGTTTGTAGTGCGAACGCCGCACGCGCTCGCGGATGTCGTTCACGAGCGCCGCGTCGAAGCCGGCGCTGATCAACTCGGATGGGCGTAGCCGGCGATCGACCAGGTGATAGAGGATGAGGTCCGCCTGCGCGTAGGTGAACCCAAGCTCGCCTTCGTCGGTCTGCCCCGCCCACAGATCCGCCGTCGGTGCCTTGCGCACGATCACATCAGGCACGCCGAGATAGGCGGACAGCTCGCGCAGCTGCGTCTTGTAGAGATCGCCGACCGGGTTGAGATCGCAGGCCATGTCGCCATAGCGCGTGCTGTACCCGAGCAGCAGCTCGGTCTTGTTGCTCGTTCCGAGGACCAGACCGTCCGGCCACGAGCGGTCGTACTCGATGGATTTCCGTTCGCGCGCCATCTTGTTGCCGCGCCGCACACGGTCGATCTCGCCGACCCGGCCGAGGTACGCGTCGACCTCCGGCGTGATGTCGATCTCTTCGAGCATCAGACCGAACGTCGTCGCGACCAGACGCGCATGTTCGCGCGACGCCGGATCGGAGGTGCGGTAGGGCATGAAGAGCGCGGTCACGTTCGCCGGGCCGAAGGCCTCCGCCGCCAGCGCCGCGACCGCAGCGCTGTCCACGCCGCCCGAGACGGCGACGACGACGCGCCGATGCCCTGATTTCTTCGTCTCCTCGCGCAGGAACGAAACGAGCATCTTGCGTACGAGGACTTCGTCGATCCGCAGCGGCGAGGGGTCGCCCGGATCGGGCCGGATCGCGCCGATGCGCTCGCCGACGAGGCTCATGTCGGCTTCGCCGCCATTCGCTTGGAACCTATGTCTCGCAGGGACTCCGCCCCTGCAACCCCGGGTACGCCGTCAGGCAGGGGCTCCGCCCCTGCCACCCCGGGTCCGACTCCGGTGCGCCGTGCGAGATGACTCTGGACGAGGTCCGGCCGCTCGTCACGCACGAGCGGATTGCGGTCGCGCTCGCGCGCGACGAGATCGGGATCGACCTCGGCGACCAGCAGCGCCTCGTCGAACTCGGGAGCGCGCGCGATGACGGTGCCGTCGGGTGCGACGACCTCCGAGCCGCCCCAGAACGCGATGCCGTCCTCGTGCCCGACGCGGTTCGCGAAGAGCACGTAGAGCGTGAGGTATTGCGCGTAGAAGTGATCCATGAGCCGGCACGACTCGGCCGTCCCGAGGTCGCCGCCCTCGGCGACGCCGCGACCCGGGCTCGACGCGGGTGAGAGGAGCACCGTCGCGCCCGTGGCTGCGTAGAGGTACGGCACGGAGACGTGCCAGAGGTCCTCGCAGATGGCGAGTCCGGTCGGGCCTGCCACGCTCTCGAACACGTCGAAGCGCTCGCCGGGACCGAAGTAGCGGCCGTCGTCGAAGATGCCGTACGTCGGCAGGTAGACCTTCCGGTGCACGTGGATCAGGCGCCCACCAGACCAGTACCCCTGCGCGATGTGGAGGCGCGCGTCGGGACCGCGCTCCACGAAGCCTGCGCACACATCGATGCGGCGCGACGCGTCGGCGATCGGCTTCAGGCGTTCGTCATCGGCGGCGCAAGCGATGTCGCCCGCGAGGTCTTTCAGGTAGTAGCCGGTGAGCGACAGCTCGGGAAACAGCACCAGCCGCGCTCCGGCGCTCTGCGCGCGGCCGATCCACTCCTCGTGCATCGCGAGATTCCGTTTGAACGCGCCGAGCGCCGGCGCGCACTGTGCGATCGCGATGCGAACGGTCACGCCTCGGACCGCAGCTGCTGGAGGCGGTCGGCGTATTCCTGCGCGAGGCTCCAGGCGCGCGCCTCGTCCCGGGCCTCGGCGTACACGTTGAAGAGGGGGCGATCGCCGTCGGGCAGCACGAGGACCCATTCCCCGTCGTTTTGGTGCTTCACGCCGTCGATCTGGCGCGTCTGCTCCGTGCGCGGATCCTGCGCGAGGACGCGCATCACACGGCCTTTGCGCTCCCACTCGCACGGAACCTGCAGCCGCGCGACATTCGCCGGCGGCGTTCCGTCCATGACCTCCGACAGCGACTTCCCGGTGACGGCCAAGAGCTCGAGGATGCGCACCGTCGCGAACAGGCCGTCGTAGGACGGGTGGAAACGCGGGAAGATGAAGCCGCCCACGCCGTCGCCG
>JBKPCZ010000236.1:0-7743 GCA_046727665.1 Chloroflexota bacterium | reverse complement strand
CGCGAAGAAGATCGGCGCGAACACCAGGGCCGCGGCGAGCCCGTAACGCAGCCAGGGCGGGTCGAGCAACAGCGCCGTCGGAGGGAGCAGCGCGTTCAGGGCGAGCGCCACGAAGATCGCGGCGTAGATCGGCCAGGCGTATGGGATGCGCAGGCGCGCGTTCACACCGATGGCCGCGAGGACGACCAGCAGGATGGCGAAGAACGCGAGCGCGTTCACGATCCACGTCGTGCCGAAGAGCAGGCTGAACGTCACGAGGCTGCGCGTCTCGAGCAGCAGGAACGCGACCCCGAGCGCGAAGAAGTGCGGACTGAAGTCGCGCAACGATGCGCCCGCGCGCCGTGTCGTGAGTCCGACCGCGACGACGGCGAACGCGATCATCAGTCCCAGCGCCAGGAGGTAGCGCGGCGCGATGCCACGCTCGCGCAGGTACGGGAACGGCCAATCGTCGAGCGCCGGCGCGACGAAGGTGCCGCCGACCGTCGCGAGGCTCGTGCTGGCGGCAGGTCGGGGACCGACGGCCAGCCAGGCGCGAAAGGTGTCGCCGATCTCGGGGTAGGTGCGGACGATCGGCTCGGCGGCGAACACCTCGCGCAGCGTCGTCGCGTAGCGGTCCACCAGGAACGGTTCGCGGTAGGCGTTGTACAGAACGATCACGCCGTCCGGCGTCAGATGGTCGCGCGCCGATGCGATCGCCTCGCGCGTGAAGAGGAAGGACTCGAGCCGAACGTTCGCGCTGTTGCCGACCAGCACGAACGAATCCGTCTGCGCGAAGACGATGAGGTCGTAGCGCTCTTCGCTGCGGCGAAGGAAGGCGCGCCCGTCGTCGACGTAGCGTCGCACCTTCGGATCGTCGTAGGGCCGGTCCGGGTGGCGCTCGAGGCCGATCTCCAGGATCACCGGGTCGATGTCGACGGCATCCACGCGCTCGACGCCGTTACGGCGCAGAGCGGCGCTGTCGTTCCCGGCTCCCGCTCCGATCACCAGCGCGTGCCGGAACGTCCGCCCCGGGAACTGGCGGAAGACCTCGGTGTAGTAGGCCGGCGCCTGCGCCGCGGGTCGGAGGTCCTGATACGGGATCCCGTTCACGGAGATGCCTTCGTTCCCCTCGGCCCAGACCGCGAGGCTGAGCCGGTGGTACGCGGACCAGCGGTCGCCCTGCGCGAGGTCGAAGACGCCCAGACCGAGCATGCAGACCAGCGCGGTCGCCGTGACCATCGAGCGGCGATCCACGCCCGCGCCGAGAGCGAGGAGCGTGAGGAGGAGCGCGAGCACCGCGAACCACGCGACGGGCTGGGTGAGGAGGGCGGAGAGCCCGGCGAAGAGCGCGATGCCGAGCAGCGAGCCCGCGATGTCCGTCGCGTACGCGCGCAGCGGTGGCAGCTCGCGGAACAGCGGGCCGAGCGGCCGCGCCAGCGCGGCCATCGCGAGCGTGGTGAGGATGACCACGGCGGCGAGGACGAGGACGTTGACGTCGACGAGCTCGCGCGGAGCCGCGCCCAGGAAGAGCTCGTCGTTCGTCGGCGGCGCGACGTTCAACCGACCCGAGAGCACGATCGCGATGAGCAGGAAGATGAGCAGCGGGGCCGGATCGATCCGCGGCTTCCAGCCCGAGCGGCTCGAGAGGATGCCGAGCCCGATGCCGAGGAAGCTCGCCATGAGGATGAAGTTGTTGAAGAACCCCACGTAGTGGATCTGGCTCGGGATCCAGCGGATGAAGAGCACTTCGGCGAAGAGGACGGCGGCGCTCGTGAGGAAGAGCCGCACCGCGGGCCGCGCCAGCGCGGGAACGACGAGTGGCGCGGGCTGCACGCGACGAAGGCTAACGCACGCTAATCGGAGAGCTGTGGTGCGACGCTGACGACCGCGGTCAGGCAGAGGGCGTCCCGCAGCCACGCCGCGATGCGGCTGCGCGCGAGAGCGCGCTCGATGCGCAGGTCGTAGTACGCGTGTCGCAGGCCGATGAGGACCGACAGCAGCGCGGCACGCGTGAGGGGCATGGCGAGGAGGTGTCGCAGCAGCGCCGAGCGCTGGACCAGCGCCGGCGCGCCGAGCAGCCCGCCCTTGTCGGTCTGGCCCCACCATATCGCGCGTGCGAGCTCTTCGGCCTCGCGGTGGCGCGACGCGTCCGAGAAGCGCGCGATCCCCGGCGCGCCTTCGACGATCGTGACGAGCGGCAGGTGATGGCCGAGCGCGATGTGCGCCGCGACGTGGACGTAAAGGTAGATGCGCTCGGCGGTGCTCGTGACCGACGACACGACGAGGCTCTTCGCGCGGTCATCGCGATCGGGACTCACGAGGAGCGCCCGCACGTCGCTGAGAGGCGCGAAGCGCGTTCGCACGTGCAGCTCCTGCTCGAGATGCGCCCGGAGGCGCTCCTCTTCGGCGCGGAGGGTGTGGCTCTCGGCGCGCGGTCGCGTCATTTCGGTAGCCATACGCGCAGACCCTCCTCGAGGTATTCCCGCAGGGTGTAGCGGTCGGTGAGCTTGGGGAGCGTCGCCTCGAGGTCGCGGAAGATGAGCGACGCAAGTGGTTCTCCGACGAACCCGGCCAGCACCGCGTGGCCCTCGTCGACGATCGATGTCACGGACAGCTCGCGCTCGCAGCCGAGGATCATCAGCGCGAAGTACAGGCGGATGCACTCCTCGGGCGAATCGATCGCGCGCGCGACCTGGGTCTTGCCGCGCGCGATGCGATGCAGCGTCGCGCGATCGAGCGCGAGCGTGCCGTCGGTGAGGTCGTAGAGGCGATCGACGAGCGTGTCGAGCGACGTGCCCGCGCTGAGCGTCTGGATCGCTTCCGACACGCGCTGCGCGTTCTGGATCCGCACGGTCCCGAGAGTACCGGCTGCGTGTGTCCGCGTCGTCTCACTTGTGGGACGGCTAACTCGTACGTGTCTCCCGTGCGCGATGACACCGTCCCGACCCATCCCGACCATGGCCGCCGTGCTCGAACGACGCGCCCTCGCCGCGCTGGCGCTCGCCTCCCTGCTCGGCCTCGTCGCCCAGGTCCTCTTCTTCCACGAGCCGCTCGGGCTGAACGCATTCCTCGTCACCGCGCTCTTCCTTGTCGCCGCGTGGACCCAGCACGACCGTGCGCTCTCGCCGCGCCCGCGGGATGCCTGGTTGCCCGCGAGCGCGCTCGCCTTCGCGGCCTTCTGCGCCGTGCGCGCGGACGCGCCGCTGCTCGCGTTCGACGTGCTCGCCACGATCGGGTGTGTCGCCGCCAGCGTCGCGGCCTGGAGCGGCGTTTCCGTGAGCACGCTTCCCGTCGCCGGGGTGATCGCCGAAGGCTGGTCGCTCGGGGAGCGCGTCATCCTCGGGGCCGCGGACGTCCTGCTGGCCGCGTGGCCTCGGCTTCGGATCGCGCCGAGGCGCTTCGGCGTAGCGTCGCGCTACGTCGGCGGCGTCGGCCTGGCCGCGCCGTTCGTCGTCGTCTTCGCGCTGCTGTTCTCCTCCGCCGACGCGGTCTTCGCGCGGTCGCTCGAGAATGTCTTCGATCTCGAGCGGTTCGCCGAAGCGCTGAGCGAGGCGCCCGGCCGTCTCTTCATCGCACTGGCGGTCGCCTGGCCCGCCGCGGGGGCGCTGGCCGCGCTGTGGCGCGTGCCGCGTGACTACACGACGCCGCGCACGCGCTCGCTCATCGCGAGCGAGACGGCGACGGTCGCGCTGCTCATCATCGCCGCGCTCTTCCTGATGTTCGTGGTGCTCCAGCTCGCGTACCTCTTCGGCGGGCGCGACACGCTGGACGCGGCCGCGATCACCTACAGCGCGTACGCGCGCCGGGGCTTCTTCGAGCTCATTGCCGCGGTGGCGCTCGTCGGCGCGCTGCTGTTCGCTCTGGAGCTGGCCGTGCGGGCCCGCGGTCGGGTGTACGTCGGTGCGGCCATCGCGCTCCTCGCTCTCACCGCCGTCGTGCTCGCATCGGCCTGGTACCGGCTCGATCTCTACCAGCAGGCGTATGGCTGGACGGAGCTGCGGTTCTACGCGACGAGCGCGATCGCCTTCCTCGCGATCGCGCTTGCGATCTTCGCCTGGAGCGTCCTCCGTGCTCGCATGGCGTACGCGCTGCAGCCGCTCGCGCTCGCCGTCGTGCTCGTCGCGCTTTCCGCCAACGCCATCGGCCCCGCGTCCTTCGTCGCGCGAGCGAACATCGCGCGCGTCCTCGATCCCTCCGGCCTCCCCGCCGATGCCGCGCGTGGACTCGACGCAGACCATCTCATGACCCTCGGTGGCGGTGCCATCGTCGAGCTCGTCGACGCCTTCCCGCGGCTGCCGCTGAGCCAGCAGCTCTACGCCGACATCCTCCTGCGCATCGAGCTCTCGCGGCGCGACGAGGACCGGGCGCCGGACTGGCAAGGCTGGAACCTCGAGCGGGAGCGGGCCCGGCAGGCGCTGCTGCGTGCGCGCACGGAGCTGCTTCGGTAGGCCTTGGCTACGTCATCAACGCGTGGCGTGGCTACGAAGCGAGCGGCGGCGTGGATCACTCGTGGAGGTTGTCGTTGCGACGCGAACTCGCAACGGCCTGGAAGCAGCGCGGTAACCGTGTCGCGCACGATGCTTCGCGACGCGCCGCGGCCTCGCACCTGCACGATTTGTCGCCAAAGGAGGTCTGTCATGCGTGATCGGATCGCGATCGGATTCTTCCTGGCGCTATCGCTCGTGGCCGGCACGGCCACCGTCGCGTACGCGGGCCAACCGAGCGTCGAATGCGATGACTTCTCCAGCACGCCCGGGAACTCCGCGAGCGCCCCGGGTTCCGCGTTCGCGGAGGATGGGACATCGGGCACGGTCTACGCCGGCGAACAGCCCCAGAACTCGGTGAACGCGCACTCCGTGAGCCAGTACGACGTCGCGTGCCGGAACGTCTCGCGGTAGCGGTGCGTCGCTAGCGCCTTCGTCCGCACCCGCGACCACGGCGCGCCTTCCGGCTCAGGTGCGTAGCAGCTCCGGAAGCAGCGGATCGCCGGGTCGCGGCCGCGGCCGGACCTGATCCCAGGTGCACTGCTTTGGATCCTTGTCCGGGCGGAAGCGGAGGAAGCGCGTGCCGTGGCGTATGCGTTCGTCCTCCATCTTGTCGTAGCGGATCTCACAGACCAGCTCCGGGCGGACCTCGTGCCACGGAAGATCCTTCCCCTGGGACCAGCGCGACCCGGCGTCCGGCGTGCGGCCCCACTCGCTTGGGTCGAAGCCCAGGTGTCCCGTCTCCTTGAGCGGCGGCAGCATCTGCTGGAGCTGCTTCTGGAGCGATGCCGCGATGCCGGAGGTGTGGCCGACGAAGTCGAGCGTGCCATCGTCGCGGTAGAGACCCAGCAATAGGCTGGCGATCTTCTCGCCGTTCGTGCGGTAGCCCACGATCACGCAGTCGCAGGTCTTGTGGTACTTCACTTTCTTCACGACCTCGCGTGAGCCCGGCTTGTACAGGGCATCGATCCGCTTCGCGATGATCCCGTCCAGGCCGATCACCTCGAGCCGTTCGAGCCAGTGCTTCGCCGTGGTCAGGTCGGTGGTCGTGAGCGAGAGCGTGAAGCCTTTCGCCACCTCGAGAAGCTTGTTGCGGCGCTCCGCGAGCGGCTTCCCGTGGATCGGCTCGCCGTTCCAGAGCAGCACGTCGAACGCTATGTACGTCGCAGGTGTCTCGGCGGCGAGCTTGCGTATCCGCGACTCCGCTGGATGCAGGCGCATCTGCATGGCGTCGAAGTCGAGGTGGCCCTCGCGTTCGATGACGATCTCGCCGTCGAGGGCCGAGTGCGGTGGCAGTAGGTCGCCCAGCGGCCGCAGCTCGGGGAAGTAGCGCAGCAGCGGCCGCCCATTGCGGCTCCAGAGCGCGAGCTCGCCGTTGTCGTTCTCGAGAACGCCGCGGAAGCCGTCCCATTTCGGCTCGTACTGCCACTTCGGACCCTCGGGGATGGTCTCCACGAGCTCCGCTTCCTGCGGCGGAAAGGGGACGTTCGGTCCCGGTGCGCTAGGCGCCAACGTCGCGACGCTGGACCGCGATGAGCGCGCCGATCGTCCCAACGACCGCCACGCCGATCAGACCGCCGATGCCGCTCCAGTTCACTTCACCGCTCATCGGCATACCGTACAGCGAGAAGAGCGAGAGGTTCGCGACCCACTCCGGCCACTGGAACAGCGGCGTGAATTCGAGGAGGAAGTAGCTCACGACCGCGACGGTCGAGAGCAGCACGAGCGCTACACGCGGTCGCCACACCGCGAGCAGCTGGCCGATCGCGCCGAAGGCGAGCGGGATCGTCACCATGAGACCCGTCGCGAGCGCGAGCCTCGACGCGTCCAGCTCGATCGACTGCGACGTCGCCACCTGATACACCGCGATCCCGGCGGCGGCGCAGATGACGGCGACCGCGACCAGCAGAGCGACGAGCCGCTCCAGGATCACCCGAGCGCGCGACACGGGCGCGGCGAGGACCGTGGCAAGCCTTCCTTCGGCGTCGTCCGAAGACCACCCCTGCACCTGGACGATCGCGTACGCGCACAGGATCAGCATCAGTGTGGAGAGCCAGATCGCGCCGACGAAGGAGTCGTAGCCGCTGAGGCCGGCGCGCTCGAAGTACGCGCGCATCACCGGAGTGGACGACGATGTGAGCGTGTCGATGACCGTCTTCGTGATCGACGCGAGGAAGGCGCTCACGGCGGCGAGGCCGACCGTCCACGTCAGGATCCACAGCCACTGCTGACGGAGGAGCGCGACGACCGGAAGGCGAAGGAGCGGATCGCGCGAAGGGGTCGTCGTGGGTCGGCTCGTCCGCGACGTCCGGGGCAGCGCCGTGCCACCCAGGTCACGCCGAACGAACGCGGCGACGGCGAGCGCGATGAGCACGACGGCCGCGACCAGCAGCGCGGAGACGGCACCCGGCTCCAGCGCACCGTCCTGGGTGAGCGGTCGGCTGCGCTCGTACAGGTAGAAGGGCGAGAGCCAGCGGATCGGCCCCACGTCCGACGTGCGACTCGCGCCGTTGATGAGGAAGAGCGCGATCACCAGACCGGCGGCGCCGAAACCGGCAGCGCGGCGTGTGGTCACCAGCTGCGCGACGACGAGCCCGATCCCGAAGCAGACCAGCGTCGTGACGAGCAGGTTCAGACCTGCCGAGGCCATGCCGGCGACCGGCAGCGGCTCTCCCGCGCCTCGGCCGGCGGCGTAGGTGAGCGCCATCGTCGCGAGGATGACGAACGCGGCGACGAGCGCGAAGACCAACACGCGTGTACCGATGTACCGAGCGCGGGACGCGCCCGCGGCGAGCCACTGCTCGACCAGGCCACGCTCCTCGTCTCCGCGGCCGCCGCCCGTGGAGGAGATGACGGCCCAGACGCCGAGGATGAGGACGATGGCCCCGAAGGCACGCCACTGCAGGTAGCCCGCGAGCGTGTCGAGATGATCGGGGATCGGCAGCATGTATGAAAGCTGCGTGCCGAGCGCCTCCATCGACCGGGCGAACGCGAGCCGCTCGGCCGGTGACGTCCCCGCGACCTGAACGAAGCCGAGCGCGTTGAGCACCCCCGCGGTCACGCCCATGACCGTCATCGCGATGAGCCCGGTGCGCTGTTGTCTCAGGGCGATCCGAAGGAGGGTCATGGCTTTGCCGGCTCGTAGTAGGTCAGGAAGATCTCTTCGAGGCTCGGCTCGCGGCTGGTGAAGCCGATCACCTGACGTCCGGAGAGCGCGGACATGAGCGGCTCGAAGCTGCCTCGCAGGATGCCGCTGGCGCGGTCATCCTCCACCCGCAGC
>JBKPCZ010000235.1:0-6878 GCA_046727665.1 Chloroflexota bacterium | reverse complement strand
CGATCGCTTCGTCAACGACGGTCGGTTCGGGTTGGCCAGGATCCGGATGAAGGCGCCCAGGACGAGCTCCGACATGCCATGGGCCGCCTCACCGTTCACCACCGATGTGAGTCACTCGCGAAACGCGGCGTGATCCGGCATGCCCGCCGGTGCGCGTAGACGAGGACGTTGACGTCGACGAGGATCAGCGGCGCTTGTCCAGCGGCTCATCGGCCTCCATCAGGTCGATGAGCGCGGCCGTATCGTCAAGGTCCACACCCGGCCGAAGTCCGCCGCTGCCGAACGTGATCAACTTGGCTGGCACGCGCTTGCGGGGACCCGACCTCCGCGCGAGGAACTGCCGCAGCGCGTCATCGATGACCGCAGTCAGCGTACGGCGTTCTTGTGCAGCCACTGCCTTCGCCTCTCGAAGCAGCCGGTCATCCAGCCTGACCGTGGTCCTCATGCATCAAACCATCAAGCCGCAACGTCTTGATGTCAACGGCGCACGCGCGTTGGACGAAAGGCCCTACACGATGATCGCTCTCCCGACCTGAGACGCCGGTACGGTCGTACTCCCCCGATCGAGCCAGGGCCGCAAGGAACGCGTGCGTCCCGCGTTAAGCAGGCGTGGAGCAAGACAGCGGCGCTCTACCGTCGGCCGCGACGGTCGTAGCAGCGGAGTCGGACTCCGAGCGCCTCAAGCGCCTCACGCGCCAGATTGCGGAAGACGCGCGTCCGCTCGCCGGGCGACTGGGCGCGGTGCCTCGTCCGCTCATCGAGCGCGCGCGCGGTCCCGTGATGGACTTCTTGTTCGCGAGCGCGGAGCAGATGCGTCCGCTCATGAACGACCTGCGCCCCGTGGCGCAGGACCTGCGGGCGCTGTTCGGCGAGCTTGTCGCGCGAGTCGGCCCGGGCGCTTCGCGAGTTGCGGAGAGGCTCGATCTGCACCCGCCGCGGTCTCTCTTTGTGCTCGTGGGCGCAGGCACGCGACGGTTGGCCGGTGCTCGACTCCTTGCCGCGCGACCGGCCCTGTCTCTGCCGCTCGCGATGGCCGCGCCTCGCACGCCGACGCTGCGCGTGCCGCGCATCGCTGCTCCGATCGGAGCGGTGCTCGGCGCTCTTCGCGCCATCGCTCGACGCCTTCGTCCCGGCCGCTGGGCGTTTCGCACGGTCGCCGTCGGCATCCTCGTGTTCGCCGCGGTCAACCCGACGGTGCGCGATGCCGTCGTCGAGCAGGCCAGCTCGGTGGCCTCGTTCGTCCAGACCGTCGAGATCCCGACCGTCGAGCTCCCCGCGATCGAGCTGCCCACGATCGAGATGCCGACATTCGAGATGCCGACATTCGAGATGCCGACATTCGAGATCCCGAAGATCGAGGTGCCTGCGTTCCAGTTGCCGAGCATCGGATCCGCACCGGTCCGACCGAAGCTCCAACCGGCGACGTTCGAGCTGCCGCCGCTCGATTCGTACCACGCAGCCTTCGAAACGCAGGCGGCCTACCCGGCGGCCGCGCCGAACGGCACCGTGGAGTGGGTCGTAGCGCTGCGCAACACCGGTTCGGTCGGTTGGTATCGCGGCGTCGCCGGGGCGCAGGCGGCACTCGCGCTCGTCGATGGGACCGAGGTGGCTGTGCAGTCGACGGCGTATGTAGGGCCAGGCCAAATCGGCTGGTTTGTCGCTCGGTTCAACGCCCCGGTGGGGCCTGGCTCCCACACGGTCGCGCTCTTTCCGCGCATCGACGGGCGCGGCGAGCTACCGGATCTCGGGATCTTCACCCTGGTGACGGTGCGTTAGGGCGAGAGCGGCCTCGGGCGCCACATCGGTCACACCTCGCGAACCCTGGCGTTCGATGCGGTCGCCCGAGCTACTTCGTCGTCGCGCGCGTGCGCCCTCGCCTAAGCGCGCGCTCCCTGATGGGCCGCCATCTGCTCCATCGTGACGCTGGGGTCGTTCTGGAATAGCGAGAACGAGTTCCCGTCCGGGTCGGTGCATGCCGCGAACCAACCCTGGCCCGGGATCGGCTGCTTCTCTTCACCGGTCCCGCCGCCGTCGCGGATCTTCTTCAGCGTCGCGTCGATGTCGTCCGCGCCGAAATAGACCGTCGGCGCCTTGATCTTCGAGGCCTCGGTCAGCGGGTTGATCGCGCCGCCCGGCGTGACGCCATCGATGACGTAATACTCGACGCCGGGGATCTCCGAGTCCTTGTACTTCCAGCCGAAGACCTTGGTGTAGAACTTCTTCGCGCGCTCCGCGTTCTGCGTGTTCAGCTCGAAGTGAACGAGGTCGCCAGTCTTGGGTTCCATGGTGCGCCTCCCCTGTTTCGTCGGGCCAAGGCTAGTCCCGATCGCAGCGATTTTCAGGCGCGGCCGTGCGGCAGCATTGCGAGCAGGCGACGCATCTACGCGATAATCAATAGGTGAGCGCGCCGGACAGCCGCCTCCAGACGACGGAGGGGGAGTCCGCCCAGCAGCGCCGAGCGACGATCGCCATCCTCGACTACGGATCCCAGTACACCCAGCTCATCGCACGGCGTGTGCGCGAGTCGCGCGTGTACTGCGAGATCTTCCCGCACGACGTGACCGCCGACGAGCTGGAGCGCCGCGGCGTGGTGGGCGTGATCCTCTCCGGCGGGCCGTCGAGTGTGTACGACGCGGGCGCCCCGCAGATCGAGAAGACCATCCTGGACGGCCGGTTCCCCGTGCTCGGCATCTGCTACGGCATGCACCTGATGGCGCACGTCCTCGGGGGCGAGGTCGCGCCCGAGGGGAAGCGCGAGTACGGCCCCGCGACGGTCGACATCGCCGAATCGGGCGGCCTCTTCGAGGGCCTGTCCGAGCACGAGCGGGCCTGGATGAGCCACGGCGACACGGTGAAACGGCTGCCGCCGGGCTTCCACGGGATCGCGCGCACCGAGCGACTACCGCTCGCGGCGATGAGCGATGGCCGCAGCCGCTTCGGCGTGCAGTTCCATCCCGAGGTCATGCACACGCCGCGCGGCGCCGAGGTCCTCCGCAACTTCCTCTATCGGGTGTGCGGCTGCGCCGGCGACTGGACGCCCGCGGCCTTCATCGAAGAGGCCGTCGCCGAGCTGCGGCGGACCATCGGCGATCGTCACGCGATCTGTGCGCTCTCGGGCGGTGTCGATTCGGCGGTCGCGGCCACGCTCGTTGCACGCGCGATCGGTGAGCGGCTCACCTGCGTCTTCATCGACACCGGGCTGCTGCGCGCGAACGAGGCCGAGGAGGTCGTCGCGACCTTCGGTCCGCGGCTGCGTCTCGTGCACGTCGACGCGGCAGATCGCTTTCTTCGACGGCTCGAGGGCGTAAGCGATCCCGAGCGGAAGCGCACGATCATCGGCGAAGAGTTCATCCGCTGCTTCGAGGAACAGGCGCGACGCGTCGGAGATGTCGATCTTCTGGTGCAGGGCACGATCTATCCCGACGTGATCGAGTCTCGCTCGCGCGAATCGAAGACGAGCGCGCGCATCAAGACGCATCACAACGTTGGCGGGCTCCCTGAGGTGATGGCGCTCGAGGTCGTCGAGCCGCTGCGGCGCCTCTTCAAGGACGAGGTGCGCCGTGTCGGCGCCGAGCTCGGGATCCCCGAGGACATCCTCTGGCGACATCCATTCCCCGGGCCCGGGTTGGCTGTGCGCGTGCTCGGTCCGATCGACCGCGACGCGCTCGACACGCTGCGTCAGGCCGACGCGATCTTCCTCGAGGAGCTGCGTGCAGCGGACCTGTACCGCACCGTCGCCCAGGCCTTCGCCGTTCTTACTCCCGTGCGCAGCGTGGGCGTCATGGGCGACTACCGGACCTACGGCGCGCTCGTTGCGCTCCGCGCCGTGACGACCGAGGACTTCATGACCGCGGACTGGGCGCGCCTGCCGTACGACGTGCTCGCGCGCGCGTCGGCGCGGATCGTGAACGAGATCGCCGCGGTGAACCGCGTCGTGTACGACATCTCATCGAAGCCGCCGGCGACGATCGAGTGGGAGTGATGTGAAGCAGATCCGGGACTACTTCCGCCACGGCGAGAAGGTCCAGCAGGTCATCCAGGAGCAGCGCAAGCAGCGCAGTCCCGGCCGGTCGCTGGGTGCGCCGGGCCTCAACTGCCTCGTGCTCGGCGGCGGCGGCCGCGAGTACGCGATCGCGTGGCGACTCGCGCGCTGCGACAGCGTCGCGACGATCGACGTCGTGCCGGGCAACGCCGGCGTCGCGCTCTTCTCGCGCGTGCTCGACTTCCCGCCCAGCGACATTGGTCGCTTGCAACAGCACCTGGCAGCGTCGGCGATCGATCTCGCGATCGTCGGGCCCGAGGATCTCATCGCCGCCGGCATCGGGGATCACCTGCGTCGCGCGAGCGTCGCGGCCGTCGCGCCGTCGAAGGAAGCGTCGAAGATCGAGTGGAGCAAGACGTTCGCGAAGGAGCTCATGACCGAGACCGGCGTTCCGTCTCCGCGCTGGGAGACCTTCACCACCGCCGACGCCGCGCGCAACGCACTCGATCGGAACCTGTGGAAAGCGCCCCTCGTCGTGAAGGCCGACGGACTCGCAGCCGGTAAGGGCGTCACGGTGTGCCAGTCCACGGAAGAAGCGCTCATGGCGCTGGGTACACCGCCGACGAACAGCGGGCGCGTCGTGTTCGAAGAGATGCTCGAGGGCGAGGAGGCGTCGCTGCAGGCGCTCGTCGACGGCGACACGGTCGTCGCCCTTCCGCCGGCGCGCGATCACAAGCGCGTCGGCGATGGCGATACGGGACCGAATACCGGCGGCATGGGCGCATCGTCGCCGACCACGGTGCTGCCGGATGAGGACGCGCAGCGCGTCGCCGACGAGGTGATCACACCGATCGCGCGCGCGCTCGCCGCCCGCGGCACGCCCTACCGCGGCGTGATCTTCGCTGGCCTCATCCGCACGAAGAGCGGCTTCAAGGTGCTCGAGTACAACTCGCGCTTCGGCGATCCGGAAGCGGAGGTGACCCTCCCGCGTATCGGCGGCGACTTCGCGAAGCTCATGGTGGCGCTGGGCGAAGGCCGCCTGCGCGACTACGTCGCGGCGAACCCGGTGCGATTCAGTCAGCGCGCGTTCGTCGACGTCGTGCTATGCGCCGAGGGGTATCCAGGATCGCCGCGCGTTGGCGACGCGATCGCGGGCCTCGACTCGTTGCCCGAGGGCGTCTACGCGTTCCATCACGCGACGGCCTCCACGCCCGCGGGCGGATTCATCACGACCGGCGGGCGGGTCATGCACATCGTCGCGGGCGGCTCGAGCGTGGCGGAGGCCCGCGACCGCGCGTATCAGGGCGCAGAGCGCGTCACCTTCACCGGCAAGTTCTATCGTTCCGACATCGCGCGGGGCGGGGTGGCGGTGGCATGACGCCGGTGGTGAGCGTCCTCATGGGCTCGTCGTCGGACGAGGCCATCATGAAGACCGCGGTGGAGACGCTGCGCGGCCTCGGCGTCGAATGCGACATGCGCGTGCTGTCGGCGCACCGGACGCCTGATGCGCTGCGCGACTGGGTCACCGAGGCGAGCACCCGCGGCGTGAAGGTGTTCATCTGCGGCGCGGGCGGTGCGGCGCATCTGGCCGGCGCGGTCGCCGCGCTCACGACGAGTCCGGTCATCGGCGTGCCGCTCGCGTCGCCGAATGCGATCGCCGGCGGTCTCGATGCACTCCTTTCTACCGTGCAGATGCCCCGCGGCGTGCCGGTGGCGACCGTCGCCGTCGGCGAGGCCGGCGCCGCGAACGCCGGCATCCTCGCCGCGGAGATCCTCGCTACTGGTGATGACGAGCTCGCCGGCCGGCTGCGCATGCTGCGCGAGGGGATGGCTGCAAGGGTGCTTGCCGGATGAAAAGGCAGACGCACTGCAGGGGGGTTGCAGGGGGTTCTCCCCCTGCGATGGACGGGTAGTGAACACCCGTTTCGACGCGATCAGCCCCCTCGACTATCGCTTCATCGGCGGCGACGCGAAGCTGTCGAAGGAGCTCCAGCCCTATCTCTCCGCGGCCGCGGTGATCCGCTACCAGGCGCGCGTCGAGGGCGCGCTCGCGCAGGCGATGGCCGACGCGGGCATCTGCGACCGCGGCATCGCGGACACGATCGCGCGCGCCGCCGACCGCGTCACGCCGCAGGAGGTCGCCGATGAGGAGGCGAAGACGCGTCACGACGTGCGCGCGCTCGTGAACGTCATCCGCGCTCAGGTGCCCGACGAGGCGAAGCGCTTCGTGCACCTGGGTGCCACGTCGTACGACATCGTCGATACCGCGAATGCCCTCCGCTATCGCGAGTGCATCGAGCGCGTCGTCGTGCCGGCGCTCGGCACGCTCGTCGCGCGGTGCATCTCGATCGCAGAGGCGGAGGCCGACACGCCGCAGATCGGCCGCACGCACGGCCGCCACGCCGAGCCGATCACCTTCGGATTCGCGATGGCGGAGTACGTTTCGCGTCTCGGCGACCGGGTCGAGATGCTGCGCGCGGTCGCGCGGCGCCTCCCCGGCAAGCTCTCGGGCGCCGTCGGCGTGTACAGCGCGATGGGTCTCTTGACGGCGGACGCGCGCGCCCTCGAGCGGCGCTTCCTCGCGGCGCTCGGTCTTCACGCGAAGTCGAGCTCGACGCAGATCGTCGAGCCGGAGGGCTGGACCGATCTCGCGCACGCCTGCGTGACCGCGCTCGGCGTGATGGCGAATCTCGCCGACGACATGCGCCACCTGCAGCGGACCGAGATCGGCGAGGTCGCGGAGTCGTTCGCCGCCGAGCAGGTCGGCTCTTCGACGATGCCACACAAACGCAACCCGGTGTCCTTCGAGAACGTGAAATCGATCTGGAAGGCGATGGCGCCCCGGGTGCTCACGACGTACCTCGACCAGATCAGCGAGCACCAGCGCGATCTCACG
>JBKPCZ010000234.1:0-7172 GCA_046727665.1 Chloroflexota bacterium | reverse complement strand
CGATCCGAGCCGCAGCTCGGCGAGGAGGAGCGGATCGCCGGCCGCGGGCGTCTCGGCCATCGCCGCGAAGCGCACGGAATCCTCCCGCCGGACCAGGTAATACGAGAGGTGCAGGAGATCGACGGCGACGCGGGCCATGAGCAGCGGATCCTTCAGCAGCGGCAGGACCGCGTTCAGCTCCGCCCACGCGAGATCGAACGACTCGAGGTACTTGAGACACCGCGCGCGCAGCACACGGCGCTCGAGCGTCTGGCGGCCGGTGGAGAGCTCGGGGAGGAGGCGCTCGGCGTCGACGCGGGACAGCGGTGCGAGCGCAGCCTCGCGCGGTGAGGTCATGCCACGTATTACGCCACGCCTACGAGTTGGGTTCCGACTCCGGCTGCGTGTGTGCCGCTACTTCGTCGGAGGGAATGCGGCGGCGAGCTCGGCGACGTGATCGCGCGCATGGTTCGCCTGATAGGCCGCGAAGTGGCCGGCATCGACCTCGCCCCATTCGGCGTGGATGCCCGGGCGCGAGCGGTGATCGAGCGGCGCGAGCAGCTGGACCATGCGACGGTGCGCTTCCATCGCGCGCTGCGACAGCTCCATCGGATCGCGTTCCGCGTTGCGCCGCTGCGCGGCGATGGCGTTCTGGTCGAACGACGCGATGGCCGGGCGGTCCTCGTCGATGCAGCGCTGGACGCGGTCGGCGAAGATCTCGGCCGTGTCCGCGAGGTGACCGAGCACCTCGACCGCCGTCCACTCGTCAAAGCGCGTGGCGCGCAGCGTGTCGGCGGGCACTGTGCGGACGATCCGCGCGATCGTCGCCGCGCTGTCCGCGAGCAGGAACGCGGTGTCCTCGTCATAGCGGAGGAGCTTCACGCTTCCACGGTACCTCTTGGAGCCGGATGCCTCAGTCCCGCCCGGCGACCCACTCCTTGAACGCGCGCAGGTCGTAGGGCCGGCCGAGGAAGTCGCGCACCAGCTCCGCGGCCGGCTTGGTCCCACCGGGCGCGAGGATGCTGTCGCGGTAGCGGCGCGACACGGCGGTGTTCATGAGGTCGCCGTCGAAAGCGGTATGGAGATCCTCGGCGATGGTCTGCGACCAGAGGTACGTGTAGTACGCCGCCGAATAGGCGTCGCTGTTCATGTGCTCCCAGCTCGCCGGCGACGAGGTACCGGGGATCCGCTCGAACAGCCCGTAGCGCTCGTTGATCTCGCGCTCCACGACACGCGGATCGGCGCCCGGTCGCGTGCCATCGTGCAGGGCGAGCGACAGCCGCGAGCGCGCCAGCATCTGACGCGTGCGGATCGCGCGACCGAAGTTGCGCGCGCCACGCAGACGCTGCACGAGGTCCTCGGGTATCGGAGTGCTCGTCTCGACGTGTTTCGCGAAGCGCGTGAGGACGTTGAAGTCGAAGATCCAATCCTCGAGGAACGTGGACGGCGCTTCCATGAAGTCGCCCTCGGTCCGCGACAGCCGCACGAACGGGACGTCGCCACGCGCGAGGCCATGCACGAGGTGCCCGAACTCGTGGAAGTACGTGACGACGTGCGCGTGCTCCATGAGCGCGGGCCCCGAGAGTGTGGAGGGGTCCGGGAAGTTGCAGCAGAGCACGCCGTGCCCCGCCTGCTTCCCCCGTATGCCGAGGCGCAGCGGGGCATTGAAGAACCACTTGTTCTTCCGCTCGCGCGGATGCATGTCGAGCGAGATGCGACCCGCCGGCCGGCCGTCGATCGTGACATCGAAGCTCTCGACGGTCGGATGCCAGCGCTCCGCGTGGACGACCGGCGTGAAGGTCATGCCGAAGAGCTCGCTGTTGAGGTCGAGGATCGCCTGCCGCACGCGACCGTACTCGAGGTACGGTCGCACCTCCTGCGCGTCGAACCGGAAGCGTTTGGTCTTCACGCGGTTGAGGTAGTACTGCCACTCCCAGTCGCCGACCGTCGCCGCGCCCGGATCATCGCTGCGCTTCTCCGCGAGGAGGACCTCGTATTCGGCCTTCGCCGCATCGCGCGAGGCCTCGTCGAGCTCCGCGAAGAAGCTCTCGAGCGCCTCGGGCGTCTTCACCATGCGGTCCTCGACGTTGTACTGGGCCCAGTTCTGATAGCCGAGAAGGCGCGCGAGCTCGTGTCGTGTGCGCGTGAGCGCCGCGAGCACTTCCACGTTCTGCGGCGCCCGGTCCTGATACACGGTCTGCAGCGCTCTGCGCGCGCGGTCGCTGCGGGCGTAGGTCATGAACGGCTGATGGTCCGGCGGATTGGTGCTGATGCGGATGGCGCCGTCCGGGCCGGGCTGATGCGTCGCGACGTAATCGGCCGGCAGGCCTTCGAGCTCGTGCGGGCCATCGAGGACGATGTGCCTGGTGTCCTCACGGATGTTGCGGGCGTGATCCTGCCCGAGCTTCGTGAGCTCGGCGCGCAGCGCGCGGGCGCGATCGCGCTCGGCCGCTCCGAGCTCGACGCCGGCGCGACGCATGTCGCCCCGCACGATCTCGACGTAGCGACGTTCCACCGCGTCGAGCGACGCGGGATCGATGCCGCCGAGCGCGTCGTACACCGGCCGGCTCTGCAGCTGTCGCTGCCCGACCTCGACCGCCTCGCGCTGGAGCTTCTCGGCGAGCTGCTGCACCTCCGGGTCCGGATGCATCGCGACGTAGATGCCGCACTCGCCTCCGAGGTAGTGCAGCTCGACCTGGAGGTCGTTGAGCGAGGTGATGACCGTGTCCTTGGTGAACGGCGCGGCCGTGCTCTCGAGTCGCCGCAGCAGCGACTCCGCTCGCGCGAGGCGTTCGCGGTTGCGGGTCTCGAGGCGCTCCGCGGTGATCGGCTCGGGCATGGTGAGCGTCACCGGCGGGAGTCTAGAAGGAGAACCGACGAACGAGGCGTCCCTGCCCGGGTCGGGCGTGGATCTCACCGTCGGCGTACGCGATCTCGCCGCGCAGCAGGGTCAGCGTCGGCCAGCCCGTGACCACCCACCCTTCGTACGGGTCGTAGTCGCACGCGGAGTGCATCTCGCTCGCGCGCACCGTGCGCGTAAGCACCGGATCGAAGATCACGATGTCCGCGTCGTTGCCGAGCGCGATCTCGCCTTTGCCGCGCAGCCCGGCGATCCGTGCGGGCGACGTCGCCAACACGTCGACCAGGCGCTCGAGGCCGAGCCGCCCGCGGCGCACCCCTTCCGAGTACAGCATCGGCAGCAGCGTCTCGAGGTTCGGCACGCCGGGCGGCACGCGATCGAACGCGAGCTCCGGCGCGAGCTTCGCGGCCCGCGTGTGCGGATAGTGGTCGGTGCCGATCGTGTCGAGCAGGCCGCTGCGCAGCGCTTCCCAGATCGCCTCGACGTCCTCCTGCTCCCGCAGCGGAGGCTGCCCCACCCAGAGCGCGGCGTCGGGTCGCTCGAACCGCTCGCGCGTGAGGTAGAGGTACAGCGGCCGCGTCTCGCCGTACACGCCGAGCCCCCGCGCCTTCGCCTCCGCGAGGGCGTTGACGGCGAGGCGGGAGGAGAGGTGCACGAGATAGATGGAGGCGTTCGTCTTCGCCGCGAGCTGGGCCGCCGAACGGATCGCGACGTCTTCCGCCTCGGGCGGTCGGCTCTCCGGGAAGAAGCGCACGGCATCGCGACCGGCGGCGTGCAGGGCGGCCGTAGCCTGCGCCACGATCGCGTGGTCCTCGGCGTGGATCGCGACCAGCATCCCGGCGTCGGCCGCCGCGCGGAGCAGGCGCACGTAGTCGGTGACGCGCTCGTCGAAACGCGGCGCGACCATGAACACCTTGAGTCCGGCGTGGCCGTCGCGCATGAGTGACGGCAGCTCGGCGATGGCCGCCTCGCTCGGGTCGGTCACGACGACGTGGAAGGCGAAGTCCGCGAGCGAACGCGCGGCATCGCGCAGCCCGCGCTCGACGCCGGCCCGCAGCGTGCCCTCCTGGTAGACCATCGAGCAGACCGTGGTGACGCCGCCCGCGATGGCGGCGCGCGTGCCGTGCTCGAAGTCGTCTAGCGGCGTGAAGGTCGGCGTGCTCGCGAGATGCGTGTGCAGATCGACGCAGCCCGGCAGGATGAGCTTGCCCGTCGCGTCGATCTCGCGCGCGGCGCGGGCGACTTCGCCGATCGCGGCGATGCGGCCCTCCCGAACGCCCACCTCCGCGCGCGTGACGCGCTGGCTCGTGACGACCGTTCCGCCGCGGATGGCTAGGTCGATCGCCGTGCCTTGCCCGCGCGCGGCCGGGGCATCTTCTCGAGGACGACCGCATGGGCGTCCCCGATCAGGCCGGCGATCTCGTCCCAGCTGAGGTCGCGGTCCAGACGCACGCCGATCCACCCGAGGTGCGCGACGTACGGTGGTACGAAGAACTGCTCCGGGCGGCTCTTCGCGAGCATCTGCTGCACGTCGGTCGACGAGGCGCACCACAGCGCTAGCCTTCCGTCGCCGTGGAAATCGTCCAGGTAGGTCACGAAAGAACGCTTGTCGCGGATGAAGAACGTGGGACTCCCGTGGCTCGCGCGCTCGTTCGTCTCCGGCAGCGCGAGGCAGATCCGGCGCACGCGCTCGAGCGGCGAGGAGCGCGCCATCGCTAGTCCGCGTCGTCCTCGAGGCTTGCGAGGCGTTCCGCCTCGTCCTGCTGCGCGAGCGCGTCGATCATGTCATCGATGTCGCCGTCCATTCGCCGCTCGAGATTCGAGAGGTTGTAGCCGAGCCGCTTGTCGGTGAGACGGTCCTGCGGGAAGTTGTAGGTGCGCATCTTCTCAGCGCGCTCGCCGCGGCCGATCTGCGCGCGGCGCGCGCTCCCCGTCTCGAGCTCACGGCGCTCCTGCTCGCGCGCGAGTAGGCGCGCGCGCAGCACGGCCATCGCCTTCGCCCTGTTCTTGAGCTGCGAGCGCTCGTCCTGGCAGGTCACGACCTCGCCGGTCGGGAGGTGGGTGATCCGCACCGCCGAGTCGGTGGTGTTCACGCCCTGCCCGCCCTTGCCGCCGGCGCGGTAGACGTCGATCTTCAGATCGCTCTCCGGGATCTGGATGTCGATCTCCTCCGCCTCCGGCAGGACCGCGACCGTCGCGGTCGAGGTGTGGATGCGGCCCTGCGCCTCGGTCGTCGGGACGCGCTGCACGCGGTGCACACCCGACTCGAACTTCAGCTTGCTGTACGCGCCCTTCCCGGCGATCCGGAAGATGATCTCCTTGAAGCCACCCTTTTCCGCGTCGCTCTGGGACAGGACCTCGACCTTCCAGCGATGGCGCTCCGCGTAGCGGGCGTACATGCGGTACAGATCGAGCGCGAAGAGGGCGGCCTCTTCCCCACCCTCGCCGGCGCGGATCTCGACGATGACGTCCTTTTCGTCGAGCGGGTCACGCGGCACGAGCTGGCTGCGGAGCTTCGCGAGCATCTCGTCGAGCTGCCGCGACGCGGTGCCGAGGTCCTCGCGCGCGATGTCGCGAAGGTCGCTGTCGTCGGAGTCGACGAGCTGGCGCGCTTCCTCGAGGCGCGCCTCGGCCTCGCGCAGGCCGCGCACGGTGTCGACCACCGGCTGCAGCTGCGCGAGCTCCTGGCCGACCGCGCGGATGCGGTCGTGGCTCGCGGTCGTCTCCGGATCGGCCATGAGGCGGCCGAGCTCGTCGTACCGTTCCTCGACCTTCACCAGACGTCGGCGCAGGCCCGGCGTGAGGGTCTCGCTCATGGCCGGCTCGATGGCGCCAGCGCGCCCGCCGCCTCGGCGTCGCCGGCGAGCGCCTGCTGCAGCGACGCGACCGCCACCTCGATCATCTGCGGCTCGGGTCGCCGCGTCGTGATCCCCTGCAACAGGAGGCCCGGCGCGACGAGGAGCCGCATGAGCGGATTCGCCTCGTGCGCCGCGCCGAAGCGAAGCACCTCGTACGAGATCGACGCGACCGGGATGATGAGCGCCAGGCGAGCGACGAGATCGACGACGACGTTCGTCCGCGGTAGGAACGCGAACAGCGCGATCGACACGACGACGACCAGGAGCAGGAACGCCGTGCCGCAGCGCGGATGCGCGGTCGGATAGGGCTCGATGCGCGCCGGCACGAGCTCGTCGCCGTGCTCGAAGGCGTGGATCGTCATGTGCTCGGCGCCGTGGTACATGAACACGCGTCGGATGTCCGGCATGAACGAGATCGCACCGAGGTACCCGAGAAAGAGCGCCATCCGGAGCAGACCTTCAGCGATGTTCAGGACCAGCGACGACTCGATGACCTGATGCGCGGCCTGGGTCGCGACATACGGGATGCCGACGAAGAACGCCAGCGCGATGATGAGCGCGCCGCCGAAGACCAGCGCGTTACCGCCGCTGCTGATGGAGCCTTCGCCCTCCGCGAGCTGCATGTCGGCGGATTTCATGAGCATGCGCATGCCGTACGAGAGGGACTCCCAGAGCACGATGAGGCCGCGGACGAACGGCGCGCGCGCGACGCGCGACTCGAGGAGCGCCGAATGCAGCGGCTCGCGGTAACGGTAGATCTCGCCGTTCGGGAGACGGCAGGCCAGCCCGATCGTGCGCTTACCGCGGATCATCACGCCCTCGATGACTGCCTGCCCGCCATACGCGGTCGGCGGATTCATCTCCCTTGGGCTACTTCCGAGGCGCGAGCGCGTCGTGGGACCTCGTGGCAGCTCCGGCAGCGGGCTTCGTACGCCTCTTTCGCGCCGATGACGATGATCGGTTCGTCCCAGAAAGCGGGGACGCCGTCGACGATCCGCTGTGTGCGCGTGGCCGCCTCGCCGCAGACGACGCAGATCGCCTCGAGCTTGTCGACCTTCTCCGCGAGCGCGAGGAGTGTCGGCACCGGGCCGAACGGCTCGCCGCGGAAGTCGAGGTCGAGCCCGGCGCAGATCACGCGACGGCCGCTCGCGACTAGCTTGCGCACCACACCGACGATCGCATGGTCGAAGAACTGGACCTCGTCGATGCCGACGACCGTCGTCTCCGGTGCGATGAGCTGCAGGATCTCCTCGCCCACGAGCACCGGACGCGCCTCGAACGAGTCGCCGTCGTGCGAGCGCACGGCCTCCACCGCGAAGCGATCGTCGATGGCGGGCTTGAAGACCTGCACCGCGCGGCGCGCGATCACCGCGCGTTTGATGCGGCGGATGAGCTCCTCGCTCTTCCCGCTGAACATCGAGCCGACGATCACCTCGAGCCCCGCGTGGCTCGAGGCGCCTATCGGCGCCAGCTAA
>JBKPCZ010000233.1:0-2390 GCA_046727665.1 Chloroflexota bacterium | reverse complement strand
GCGCGATCGTGTCGCCGCCCGACGCTGTCGCCGCGACCGCGATCTTCCAGCGCATGGGCGTCCCGCGCCGCATCGTGACGATCCTCGAGGGCGAGAGCCTCGTGAACGATGCGACCGCGCTGGTGATCTATCGCTTCGCCGTCGCCGCCGCGGCCGCCGGCACGTTCTCGCTCATCGATGCGAGCGGCTCGTTCTTCGTCGTGCTCCTCGGCGGGATCGCGGTCGGCGTCGTCGTCGGGCGCGCGGGCGCGTGGATCCTCGCGCGCATCCGCGACACCGCCATCGCGGTCATGGTCACGTTGCTCGCGCCGTTCGCCGCGTACCTGTCCGCCGAGTCCATCGGCGTTTCGGGGGTGCTCGCCACGGTCGTCGGCGGTCTGTTCGCGCGCAGCTGGCTGCGCCAGTCGTCGTCCGACACGCGCGTCGTCGCGTTCTCCGCGTGGCAGATGGTGCTGTTCCTCCTCAACGGCCTCGTGTTCATGCTCATCGGGCTGCAGCTGCCGAGTGTCATCCGCGGCGTCAGCGCCGATCCGGCGGAGGTCGCCACGATCACCGCGGCCGTCGCGCTCACCGTCGTCGTATCGCGCTTCGTGTGGGCCTACCCCACGACGTACCTCTCGCGTCTCATACCTGCCGTGAGGCGCGCCGATCCGAGTCCGCCGTGGCAGGCGGTCTTCGTCGTCTCGTGGTCGGGTCTTCGCGGCGTCGTGTCGCTCGCGGCGGCGCTCGCGCTGCCAGTCGGATTTCCGGAACGGAATCTGCTCCTGTTCCTCGTCTTCGCGATCATCCTCGTCACCCTCGTCGGTCAGGGCCTGACGCTTCCGCTTGTCATCAAGAAGCTCGGTGTCGTCTCCACCGAAGACGCCTCGCACGATGAGGTGCATGCGCGCGGGCTGACGACCGAGGCCGCTCTCGCTCGGATCGAGGAGCTCCGCACGAAATGGCCGGGGCACCTCGAGCTCATCGATCAGCTGCGTGATCGCTACGCGCACCGCGCCCGGCATGACGAGCAGCACCACGAAGACGGTGGCGCTGCCGAGCAGGAGCTGCTCGAGCACGGACTCATCAAGCGTGAGGTCATCGACGCCGAGCGGCAGGCCGCGATCAACCTGCATGAACGTGGCGTCATCACCGATGAGGTCCTGCGCCGGATCGAGCGCGACCTCGACCTCGAAGACCTGCGCATGGAGGCGTGAGTGGGGAAGATCGATACGAAACCAATCGACGGGTAGTCCTTGACACGCTGGAGGAGTTGTCCGCCTTGCTCGAGGGCTCCGAAGACCCTTACGGCGCGGTCTTGTGTGACACCGCTGCGCGCATGTCAGTGGACGGGGCGACACTCTCAACTGAGGACCGCCACAGTTTGTTTGGCGGGATGGGCAGCCTCAATGACGTCTGGATGAGCCGTCGAAACGGCCACAAGGTCGACGACGAGCGTTCCGCGAATGAGCGCCTTGACCGACTGAGAACGCAGTTATTTGATCGGGCATCGCGGCTCTGACTCGTCGCGCTACCGACCCTTTCCGCATCTCCTAGAGTTGCCTGATGCGCGAGACCGCTGCCGCACCGCGACCTGACGACACCGGCGCGCCGGATGAGCTGAAGAAGGTCCACCGCGCCGAACCGAAGACGCGCACGACCGCCGAGGCCAAGCGCGAGGGTCCGACGCTCGACACGGTGAAGGCCGACCCGCGCGTGAAGACCTACATCCGCTCGGCGAACCAGCAGACCGGCGCCATCGGGTACACCGAGCACGGCGAGCGCCACGCGAACACGTCGGCTGACGGCGCGCGTTTCATCCTCAAGTCGCTCGGCCACGACACCCGCCGCTGCGAGATCGCGGCCGTCGCCGCCTATCTTCACGACATCGGGAACGTCGTCACGCGCGAGGACCACGGCCAGACCGGCGCCCTACTGTCGCAGGGGATCCTCATCGACAACGGGTTCGAGCTCGAGGAGGTCGCGACGATCATGGGCGCGATCGCGAACCACGAGGAGAACGAGGGCGGCCTTCCGGTGAGCGCGGTCTCGGCCGCGGTGATCATCGCCGACAAGAGCGACGTGCACCGCAGCCGGGTGCGCAACCCGAAGACGACCTCGTTCGACATCCATGACCGTGTGAACTACGCAGCGACCGCGTCGGAGATCAAGGTGAGCCGCAAAGAGAAGCTGATCACGCTCGAGCTCACCATCGACACGGAGGTCGCGCCGCTCATGGAGTACTTCGAGATCTTCCTCTCGCGCATGATGCTGTCGCGCCGCGCGGCGGAGTTCCTTCACTGCAGCTTCGCGCTCGTCATCAACGGCACGCGCCTGTTGTGATCGGATGCCGACAGCGCGATCGCGCCGGACCCATGTGCGCACCGCCACCGCGGCGGGCGGCGTGGTGA
>JBKPCZ010000232.1:0-6757 GCA_046727665.1 Chloroflexota bacterium | reverse complement strand
CTGGGTCGCCTACTGGATGTTCCCGGTCCCGAACCAGATGAGCATGTGGCCCAACTTCAGGAGCCCTCTTCTCTGGGACGTCTTCGCGGTCAGCGTATACGGAACCGTCTCGGTCCTGTTCTGGTACGTCGGCTTGATCCCCGACCTGGCGACGATCCGCGATCGGGCGAAAACCCCGATTCGGAGATTCGTCTACGGTTTGCTCGCGCTCGGATGGCGGGGTTCTGTGCGGCAATGGCACCACTACGAAAGCGCGTATCTCGTCCTCGCCGCCCTCGCGACGCCGTTGGTCCTCTCGGTTCATTCAGTCGTCTCGATGGATTTCGCGGTTTCTCTCCTCCCCGGATGGCACACGACGATCTTCCCGCCATACTTCGTGGCGGGCGCGATCTTCTCCGGGTTCGCCATGGTGCTGACGCTCATGGTGATCTGCCGCAAGGCGTTCCGCCTCGAGCACATCATCACGCTCAAGCACTTCGACTACATGGCGAAGATCATGCTCGTGACCGGGTCGATGGTTGGCTTCGCCTACGCCACGGAGTTCTTCACGTCCTGGTACAGCGGGAACCCCTACGAGATGTTCACGTTCCTGAACCGCGCGCTCGGACCGTACGCCTGGGCCTACTGGATCATGGTCACCTGCAACGTGATCAGCCCCCAGATCTTCTGGTTCAAGAAGGCGCGCACGAGCATCCCGATCCTGTTCGTTATGTCGATCGTCATCAACATCGGCATGTGGTTCGAGCGGTTCGTGATCATCGTGACGTCGCTGCACCGTGACTTCCTCCCGTCGGCCTGGGGCCACTTCACGCCCACGATCTGGGACGTGTCGTGCCTGCTCGGGAGCTTCGGGCTCTTCTTCACGATGTTCTGCCTGTTCGTCCGCTTTCTTCCGATGGTGGCAACCGCCGAAGTCAAGACCGTGCTGCCGCAGGCCGATCCGCATTGGCGGGCCGGCCCCGAACGCGCGCTCAGGGACCACCGGGCTGCGCCGCAGACCCGGGGGGCGCCCGAGCCCGCTCCCGGGGGAGCCTCCTGATGCCGCTCCTCCTGCCACAGCTCCCAAAGGGACCCTACTACGGCGTTCTCGCCGAATTCGCGACGCCCGGGGACCTCTATCACGCGTGCGAACGGGTACGTGACGCGGGCTTCACGCGGTGGGACGCCCATACCCCGTTCCCCGTCCATGGCCTCGAGGGAGCGATGGGGATTCGGCGCTCCCCGCTTCCCTGGATCGTCCTCATCACGGGATTGACCGGCGCCGCGTTCGGGTTCGGCCTGCAGTGGTGGGTCCACGCCAGCGCCTATCCCCTCGTGATCAGCGGCAAGCCGTACTTCTCCTGGCCAGCCTTCATTCCAATCACGTTCGAGCTGGGAGTTCTCTTCGCCGCGCTGGGCGCCGTCCTCGGCATGCTCGGTCTGAACCGGCTCCCCATGCATTACCACCCGCTCTTCCGATCCAAGGTCTTCGAGCGGGTGACCGACAACGCCTTCTTCATCTCGATCGAATCGTGGGATCCCCGGTTCGATCCGTCCGCCACCCGGAAACTACTGGAGTCCCTGGGCGCACGAAGCGTCGAGCTCCTGGAGTCCTGAATGATCTCCGAACGCGATCGCGTGGCGCTGCGTCCCGAGCAGGCCACGATCCCCCCGGGTCACCCGTGGAACCGTCTTCCGATCATTGGCGCCGCCTGCGCCCTGCTTGGCGCGGTAGCCTGCGCGATTCTGGGGGCAGCGAATCCGAAGCAGTTCTTCTTCTCGTGGCTCGTGTCGCTCCTGTTCTTCCTGAGCCTGGCCCTTGGTGCGCTCTTCTTCGTGCTGATCCAGTACGCATCCCAGGGAGGGTGGGGAATCGTGGTGCGACGGATCGGGGAGACGGTCTTCGCAACGATCCCCGTGATGGCGGTCCTCTTTCTCCCGCTGCTCCTCGGCCTGGGCGATCTCTACTCGTGGGCCGCCCCTGGCGCAGCCGAGCACGATGCGCTGCTTCGCTGGAAGGCGCCTTACCTCAACGTGCCGTTCTTTCTGATCCGGGCGGCGCTCTTCTTCGGAATTTGGTCCTTCATTGCCCTCCTGTACTACCGCGGCTCGCGCGGTCAGGACGTGACGGGAGATCCCAGGATGTCGGCCCGCCTGCGCCGCCTCGCCGGTCCCGCCATCATCGTCCTCGCCCTGACCCAGACCTTCGCCTCGGTCGACTGGATCATGTCGCTCTCGCCGCACTGGTACTCGACCATGTTCGGTGTCTATTTCTTCTCGGGCTCCTTCGTCGGGTTCATCGCGCTACTCTCGGTGGTTGCGGTGGCGATGCGCTGGGCGGGGCTGCTCGAGACTGTCATTAGCACCGAGCACCTGCACGATATCGGAAAGTTCCTCTTCGCGTTCACGGCGTTCTGGGCCTACATCGCCTTCTCCCAGTTCTTCCTCATCTGGTACGCGAACCTCCCGGAGGAGACGTTCTGGTACAAGGCACGGCTCGAGGGGTCCTGGAAGACAGTCTCGCTCCTTCTCATGGCGGGACACTTCGGGGTTCCGTTCTTTTACCTGATGGGGCGCGCCGTCAAGCGGAGGGGATCGACCCTGGCAGTGGGGGGAGCGTGGCTCCTCGCCATGCACTTCGTGGACCTCTACTGGCAAGTCATGCCGACGGTCCATCCCGAGGGGGTTCGTCCGTCTGCTCTGGACGTGGCCGCGTTCGTCGCCGTCGGGGGGTGCTTCGTTGCGGCGGCGAGTTGGCTGATGCGGCGACAGGCGCTCGTACCGCTACGCGACCCGAGGCTTGCCGAATCGCTCGCATTCGAGAACGCTTGAAGGCGGGTCGGGGCGCTCCCGCCGTGAGAACCCCGGCTGTGCGAGGTTGCCCGAATGGCGGGAGCAGTGTACAGTCGGCGTACTCCCGGATGCGCGGAACCAGCGTCGACGGTTGACAAAGGAGACGAAGTTGGCGATGACGAAGCAAACGAGCATGCGAAGGACGGCAAACAGATGCTGCCTGGCGGCTGGGCTGTTAGCGGCGGCGGTATGGCCCGGAGTGGCTCTCGCCGCATCGTCCATCACCGGAACCGTCACCTTCGACGGGAAAGTCCCCGCTCTCAAGCCGCTCGCAATGGACGCCGACCCCGCGTGTGCCAAAAAACATACGACGCCCGTGCCGAACGAGATGCTGGTCCTCGGCAACGGCAACACGATGGGGAACATCCTGGTTTGGGTCTCGAAGGGCCTCCCGGCAGGGAAGACCTGGCCCGCTCCCAAGAATCCTGTGGTTCTCGATCAGAAGGGCTGTCAGTATCATCCGCACGTGCAGGGGATCATGATCGGTCAGACCTACAGGATCCTCAACTCTGACGGCATCCTCCACAACGTCCACGCGCTTCCCAAGATCAACAGGGGATTCAACCGGCCGATGCCGGCGACCGTCACGGAGGCGACCGCAACGTTCGACAAGCCGGAGGATGTCTTCCAGATTAAGTGCGACGTGCATCCCTGGATGAGTGCGTACATGGGCGTCTTCACCCATCCTTTCTTCTCGGCGACGGGCACGGACGGGAAGTTCACGATCTCGGGACTCGATCCGGGAACCTACGAGATCACCGCCTGGCACGAGAAGCTGGGAACGCAGACGGCCTCGGTCACGGTTGGCGCCAACGAGACGAAGACGCAGAACTTCAAGTTCACTACGCCCGGCGGGAAGTAGCAATCCGGAGAGAAGCCCCATGAGTCAGCCGGGAACCGTCGTCACACCCAAGCCGCACGTCGCGCACGAAGCCCATCACGAAGAGCTGGGCTTTTGGCGCAAGTACGTTTTTTCCACGGACCACAAGGTGATCGGCATCCAGTACGCCATCACCGGCCTCCTGTTCCTCCTCTTTGGCTTCTCGCTGATGATGCTCATGCGCTGGCAGCTCGCCTACCCCGGCGCCGCACTGCCGCTGCTCGGCAGGATTCTCGGCGAGGCGCGTATGCCGGGCGGGACGATGCTCCCCGACTTCTACAACGAGCTCGGGGCAATGCACGGCACAATCATGGTCTTCATGGGAGTGGTCCCTCTCGCCGTCGGAGGATTCGGGAACTTCGTCCTCCCGCTCCAGATTGGAGCCCCGGACATGGCGTTCCCGAGGATCAACATGGCGAGCTACCAGTTCTTCGTCCTCGGTGGCGTGACGATGCTGGCCAGCTTTCTCGTCCCGGGGGGAGCGGCGCAGTCCGGTTGGACCTCCTACACGCCGCTCGCCGTCCTGGCGGGCACGGGTCAGACGATGTGGATCATCGGCATGATCTTCTTGATCACGTCGTCGCTGCTCGGAGCGATCAACTTCATCACGACCACGATCCAGCTCCGCGCGAAGGGACTCAGCTTCATGCGGTTTCCCTTCTTCGTGTGGGCCCAGTTCGTCACGGCCTTCCTCCTTCTCCTCGCCTTCCCGCCGCTCGAGGCTGCGGCGGTCATGCAGTTGATGGATCGCGTGGCCGGCACGAGCTTCTTCCTCCCGAGTGGTCTCGTGGTCAGCGGCCAGGCCCTCACAGTGGCCGGCGGGGGCAACCCGCTTCTGTGGCAACACCTGTTCTGGTTCCTGGCGCACCCCGAGGTCTACGTCCTGATCCTTCCCGCGATGGGAATCGTGGCCGAGATCATCGCGAACAACACGCGGAAGCCCCTGTGGGGCTACCGTTCGATGGTCTACTCGCTCGTCTTCCTCGGCTTCATGTCGTTCATCGTCTGGGCGCACCACATGTTCATGACCGGCATGGGGACGGCGATGGCCGCGTTCTTCCAGACGACCACGATGATTATCTCAATCCCATCGGTCGTGATCCTGACGGCCCTGATCATTTCGCTCTGGGGCGGATCGATACGCTTCAATACGCCGATGCTCTTCGCCCTTGCCTTTCTCCCGATGTTCGGCATCGGCGGGCTGACCGGGCTTCCGCTCGGTCTGAACGTCACGGACATCCCGCTGCACGACACGTACTACGTGATCGCCCATTTCCATTACGTCGTCGCGCCCGGGACGATCTTCGGCCTCTTCGCAGGGATCTACTACTGGTATCCGAAGGCAACGGGGCGGAGGATGAACGAGACGCTCGGCAAGATCCACTTCGTTGGCTCGCTCGTTTGCATGAACGTGATCTTCATGCCGATGTTCGTCATGGGGATGGCCGGTGTCTCGCGGCGGCTGTTCGACGGTGGTGCGAGCTACGCCTTTGCGCAGCCGGTGCTCCACTGGAACGTCGTCTCCTCCTGGGGCGCGTGGATCATGGCACTCTTCCAGATTCCCTTCATCTTCAATTTCTTCTGGAGCATCTGGAAGGGTGAGAAGGTCGGGGCGAACCCGTGGGAGGCCACGACGATCGAGTGGTCGGCTCCCTCGCCTCCGCCGCACGGCAATTTCGTCGCAGTCCCGGAAGCGCACCGCGGGCCCTACGAGTACAGCGTTCCCGGCGCACCCAAGGACTTCGTGCCGCAGTTCGAGGCCCAATAGAAGATGGACATTCCATACACCGTAGAGGTCCGCCGGGACACCGGTCTGAACAACGGCAAGATTGGCATCTGGCTCTTCCTGGCCTCCGAGGTGATGCTGTTCGGGGCCCTGTTTGCGAGCTACATCCTGATCCGGACGGGGGCGCACAGCTGGCCGCGGGGAGACACGATTCTGAACGTCCCACTCGCGACGTTCAACACGATCGTCCTGATTTCGTCCTCTGTCACGATGGTGATGGCCTGGGCATCGCTCATGCGCCACCGCTTCGGGACGTTTCGGCTCTACATGGGAGGGACGATCCTCCTCGGGTTCGTCTTCCTCGTGGTGAAGTATTTCGAGTACGGCCATAAGTTCCACGACGGGCTCTTCCCCAGCACCAACAACTTCCTCGCGATCTATTTCACCTTGACCGGCCTGCACATGCTGCACGTTTTCGGCGGGATGTGTGTGAACGCCTATTTCTGGGGCCCCGGCTCGAAGCTCTGGAAGACGAATCCAGAGTGGTTCACCAATCGGGTCGAGAACTCAGGCCTCTTCTGGCATTTCGTGGATCTGGTCTGGATCTTCCTCTTCCCCACCCTGTATCTTCTGTAGGGGCTTCGATGACGACGGACCACGCAGCGGACATCGACAGACACGTCAGGGTCTACATTACCGTTTTCGTCGCGCTCATGGTCTTGACCATCGTGACGGTGGCGATCGCCGAGTTCCACCTTCCCCTCCCGATTGCCGTGACCGTGGCGCTGCTGGTCGCTACCATCAAGGGGTCGCTGGTTGCGTGCTACTTCATGCATCTGATCTCCGAAAAGAAACTGATCTACGCGGTCCTCTTGCTCACCGCGGCCTTCTTCGTCGCGCTGCTGGCCCTTCCCGTTCTGACCGTCCACGACGGCTTCTGGATACGCTGATGAGCCTACGGTGGGTCCATGCGGGGCTGATCCTCCTCTCCGCGGCGCTCGCGGTGCTGTTCGGTGTCTGGTGCCTGTCGGTGTATGGGCGTCAGCACGGCGTCGGCAGCCTGGTCGCGGCCCTCGCGGCTTTCGCCGTATCGTTCGGCCTGGTTGCGTACGACTCGTGGTTCCTGCGCAAGACGAGGACGCTGCGATGAAGAAACTGAGACGAGTCTTTGCGGCGGCGGTGGCCGTCGTGATCGGCGGTAGTTCGAGCCTCCTCGCCTGCCCGATGTGCTTCGGCGCGGAGGAGACCTCGATGATCGACGGGGCCAAGCTCGGCATCATCGTGATGCTGGCCATCACGTTTGCAGTACAGGGCGGGTT
>JBKPCZ010000231.1:0-1497 GCA_046727665.1 Chloroflexota bacterium | reverse complement strand
GCGGAAGCGGTAGGTGCCGCCCGGGCGGACGTCCATCTCCTCGACGACGGTGCCGTCGCCCCACCATTCGGGGATCAGCTGCGGGTCGGTCCAGACCGAGAAGACGTGCGCGCGCGGCGCGTCGAAGACCCGCTCGACGCGAATCTCGAGCTCGTTCGGGGTGGTGACGGTGGTCTCGTTCATGGCTCTCCTTTCCTGCTCAGCTCACCGCTTGCTTCACGAGCGCGGCGATCTTCGCCTCGTCGGCGGCGGTCAGCTCCTTCAGGGCGAACTCGGTCGGCCACATGGCGCCGTCGTCGAGGTTCGCCTGGTCGCTGAAGCCGAGCGTCGCGTACCTCGACTTGAACTTGTCCGCGCTCTTGAAGAAGCAGACGACCTTGCCATCCTTGGCAAACGCGGGCATCCCGTACCAGGTCTTGGGCCAGAGGTCCGGGGCGTTGGCTGTGACGAGCGCGTGGATCCGCTCGGCCATGGCGCGATCCGCTTCCGGCATGGCGGCGATCGCCGCGAGCAGGTCGCGCTCCCCGTCCGCCCTGTTCTTGCTCGCGCGCTCTTCCGCCTTCAACTCTCGGGCCCGCGCCCTCACCGCGTCGCGCTCCTCGGCCGTGAATCCCTTGGACGCTCTGTCTTTCTTGGCAGTGCTCTTGTTGGTGGTGGTGTTCATCGTGCTCCTTTCATGCGTTCGACGACCTGTGCGAACCGGTCGAGCCGCTGCAGCCACGTGCTGATGCCCTCGAACGCGTAGGGCACGAGCATGCACCTGCGTACGCGGCCCACCTTCTCCGTCGTGACGAGTTCCGCCTCCTCGAGCAGCCGGATGTGCTTTTTCATCCCGGTCAGGGACATGCCAAAGGGCTCGGCGAGCTCGCTGATCGTCGCGCTGCCGGAACCGAGGCGTTCGAGGACGGCGCGGCGGGTGGGGTCTGCGAGGGCCGCGAAAGCGCGGTCGACGGTCGTCGTATACTGAACCATTAGGTTCACTTTAGCAGGTCCCCGGTGCGGACAGACAATGGCGCCGAACAGGGGCCTCTCGATAGAGATCCACTTCCTGCTCATACCGTTCGCAATGCCACGGTGGGCGCCATCCGAGACGCTCGAACGGCCGGCAGCAGGCCGGCGAACGCGCCGATCAGGATGGCCGAGGCGATGCCGCCCGACCACGCCTCGGCGGGGATCACGACGGCCCAGCTCTTCGAGGTGGCGTACGCGGCCGTTGCCGCGGCACCGGCCAACACGCCAACGACGCCGCCGATGAGGGCGAGCAGGATCGACTCGGCGAGGAACTGCGCCCGGATCTGGGCCGCTGTCGCACCGAGGGCGCGTCGGAGGCCGATCTCTGATCGGCGTTCCAGAACCGAGATGATCATGATGTTGGCGACACCGACGGCACCCACGATCAGCGCCACCACTCCGAGTCCGAGGAAGAGGCTGTTGAACGCCCCCGCCGCAGCGGCCCGGGCGGTGAGCACGTCGGACGGCTGGCTTACGGCCGCCTCG
>JBKPCZ010000230.1:0-5587 GCA_046727665.1 Chloroflexota bacterium | reverse complement strand
GCCTTCGCGCGCGATGAACGTGCCGTCCTCATACAGGCGCTCGCCGGCGACCGCCGCGATCTGCTTGAGGTCGCTCGGCGGTAGATCCGCGAAGAGCGGCACCTGCCGCAGGAAGAGGATGCGTTCCATCGTCGGCAGCGTCGCAAGTGTGTCCATCGGGTCACCTCCACCAGCCTGCGGTCGTGCGGTCGCGAACGTGGCCACTTCGCGGATCCACTCATCGGGGTCCACGCGTAGCGAATCGAGATCGGTCGCCTTGCTCGCGTGCCCCAGATCCTCGAAGACCGCGAGCAGCGGGCGCACGAGCTCGCGATCGCCGACGGCCTCGAGCGCCTCGAGCGCGTTCGCCCGTTGGACGTGATCGCGGCTGCGAAGGCCCGTGAGCGCCGCCTCATACGCGTCGTCCTGCGCGAGAGCCGCGAGCGCGCCGAGCGCGATCCCGGCGTGTCGACGCGCGGCCCGGGAGAGCGCGTCACGCGCGAGCGCGATCCGTTCCTCCTCGCCCTCCAGACCGAGGGCGAGCTCGTGGTAGCGCACCGCTTCGGCGGCGCGTCGTCGGGCGAGATCCCGCACGCGATCGGCAACGCTCGCCGCCGGCATGCGACGGAGCGCGTCGAGCGCGTCATCGACGGCGGTGTCGTCCTCGATCGCTCGGACCGCGACGTCGAGCGCCGGCGTGCCGAGCTTCACGAGCGCGTCCGCGCACGCGAGACGCACCGCACGGTGCCCGTCGCGTATCGCGTCGCCGAGCAGCGGAAGCGCGGCCGTCCCGATCGCGGGCAGCGCGCGCACCGCCGCGGCGCGTACCCGAGGGTCCTTGTCCGTGGCCAGGCCGACGATCGTCTCCGCCGCCGCAGGACCGCCGGCGCGCTCGAGTCCGCGCACCGCGAGGAGCCTCAGCTCCGGATCGCCCGCGCGCAGCAACGCGTCGAGCGTCGCGCGCGCGCGAGGTTCGGTCTCGAGGAGGGCGGCGGCGCACGTGGCCCGGACGGCCGGATCGGCATCATCAAGAGCGGTCCGCAGCGCGGCCACGTCCCGCCGCGCGAGCGCGCTCGCAGCCGCGAGGCGGACGTCGTCGTCCGGGTCACGGAGCCCCACCGCGAGCGCGTCGTCGGCGTCGGGGAGGTGGCCGAGGATCTCGATGGCGATGTGGCGCGTGCGGGCATCCGGATCACGGGCGGCCGCGCGGGCCGCGGAGACGGCCGCCGCGTCGCGGCGGAATCCACCAAAAGGCTCCTCCTCGCTGGTGAACACGACCGGCTGGCCGGTCCGCAGCGTGCGCACGAGCGCGCTCGCGTACCGTCGTGATGCCCGCCACCAGACGAACGCGGTGAGAAGCGCGGCTGCGAACCCGATGACCGCGAGTTGACTCGGATCGAGCGCGCGATCGCCGACGAGCAGCACTGCCCCGGCGATGACGATGCCGGCCTGATCGGGCACGCCGCTGATGAACGCGCGGACCTGATCGCGACGCTCGGTCGGGATGACGTTGAACACGGACTCGTAGGCCGGGCTCGCGACGCCCTGCAGGTACACGAGCTGCGCGAAACGGAACGCCACGACGGCGCCGAAGGCCGTCTGCGTGGCGAGCAGCGTCGCGAAGCCGCCGGCGTAGAGCAACGGGAAGACCAGGATCGCGGCCATGATCCCGATGCGCGCGAACAGCCGGTTCGCAACGAACAGCGAGACGAGGAATGCGCCGCCCGTCGCCGCGCCACCGAAGAGCCCGAAGAAGCCCGCGAGCTCCGCAGCGCCGGGATAGGCCGCGGTCGCGCCTTTCGCGAACGGGAACGAGATCGAGAAGTAGAGCACGCCGAAAAGCAGCGTCGCCGCCGCCACCGCGCGCCACAGCGGTGACGAGCGCACGTATCGATAACCGGCCTGCATGTCGTCGATGAGGCTCGCTTCGGTCGAGGTGCGCGCCACGACGTGCCGCGCGAGCAGCACCCGCGCGACCAAGAATGCCAGCACGAGCGTGCCGGCCCAGACCGCGAGCAGGTTCTCCGTGCCGAGGAGATACGCGAGCGGACGGGTCGCGAAGCCACCGACGATGCCGCCGAAGATCCCGCCGGCCGCGAACAGTGGAAAGAGCCGCTTGGCCTGGCGCGTGTCGCAGGAGATCGCCGCGATGCCCCAACCGAGGAGGCCCTGCAGTGACATCTCGACGTTCATGAGCAGCCAGAACAGTGCGTACGTCCACGGGATGTCGAACGTGAGCACGACACGCTGCAGCCCGAGAGACCCCGCGAGCACCAGCGGAAGGACGCGATAGACGCGCGCACGCTTGAAGCGGCCGAGCACGGCGGTGATCGCGAGCGAAACGGTGAACGTCGTGATGCCGAGCGCCATGTACATGAGCGGCAGGCTGGAGGTGCCCTGCCGCGAGAAGAACAGCCCCTCGATCGCGCTTCCGCCGATGCTGCCGCCCGCGGTCAGGAGAAATGTCACGGCGAGCACGAGCGACGCGGTGCGCCCCTCGCCCGCGCGCACTTTGAAGAAGGCCGCGATCCGTTCCCGCATTTCGTCGGCGGTTAGCATGCGCCCCTTCCGCGAAGCGCCGCGCTGGTCCTCGTCTTGCTTCTGCCCTCGCCGTGGCGGTCAAAGTCCCGGATCCGGTGGAGGCCGCGCACGACGCCGGACTTCGTTACACGAGCGACGAGGGGCCCGGCCTGCGGCGTCGGCGTGCCGGGCGCGGCTTCGCGTATCTGGACACCGAGGGCCGGACGATCTCGGACAAGGGCGAGCTGCGGCGCATCCGCCGTCTGGCGATCCCGCCGGCTTGGACCGAGGTGTGGATCAGTCCGGATCCGCGTGGCCACATACAGGCGACCGGACGCGATGCGCGCCGCCGCAAGCAGTACCGCTATCACGAACGTTGGCGCGAGGTGCGCGACGAGTCGAAATTCGAGCGGATCCTCGACTTCGCGAAGGCGCTGCCACGGATCCGCAGGCGTGTCGACCGCGACCTTGCCCGGTCGCGCCTGACGAGGGCGCGCGTGCTCGCGACGATCGTGCGGCTGCTCGAGACGTCGCTCATCCGCGTGGGGAACGATGAATACGCACGGCACAACAGCTCGTACGGACTCACCACGCTCCGCGAGAAGCACGTCCGCGTCGTCGGTTCGCGCGTCACCTTCCGCTTTCGCGGCAAGAGCGGTAAGGATCAGGAGGTCGACGTGCGCGACGAGCGCGTCGCTCGCGTCATCCGGCGCCTGCAGGAGCTTCCGGGGCAGGAGCTGTTCCGCTACGTCGACGAGCGCGGAGAGACGCGCAGCGTCGGCTCGGCGGACGTGAACGCGTACTTGCGCGAGATCTCCGGAGCGGACTTCACGGCCAAGGACTTCCGCACCTGGGCCGGGACGATGTACGCGGCGCGCGAGCTACGAGCCCTGGGTGCGGCCGATGGCGCGCGCGCCGCGAAGCGCAACGTCACACAGGCGGTGAACGCGGTGGCCGAGCGTCTGGGCAACACGCCCGCGGTCTGCCGTCGTTGCTACATCCATCCCGCGATCGTGCGCGCCTATGTGGAGGGAAAGCTGGAGAGCCCGACGCCAGCCCGGGTCCTCGCAGTCCTCAGGCGCGCCTAGCGGACGGGCAGTCTCCGGGCTGCGACCGGGGGAGCGGGCTCCTCTTCGGGCTCCGGTCGCTGCGTGGCACCGATGATCACGCCGGCTGCCGTCGCGAACGCGGCGCCCACCAGAGCGGCGACGAACAGCACGCCGTCGGCCGGCCGTCCCGCCGCGTTCTCGAGCGGGCCCCAGGTGATGAACAGCAGGAACAGGATCACCGCCCCCGCGACGATCCCGGCGGACTGCGCGAACACGTAGAGCGAGAACCATCGCTTCGGTCGGCGCAGCAGGGTGTCGAAGAACGTGCGCAGCATCCGCGTGACGGACCAGACCGTGAGCGCCGCGACGGTCCAAGCGATGACCGTCGCCAGCGCCGTCACGTCCGCGCCCACCAGCCGCGACACGAACGCGGCGAGCTGCGAGAACAGCGTCTCGGGCATCATGACCTCGCCGAGCGAGCTCCCGCGACCCTGCATGAAGCCGATGAGCGCGCTCTTCGTCTCGATCGCTCGTAGCGTGCCGAAGAGCGATTCCTGCCTCAGCGTGAAGCCGGTCTGCACGAACGGACCGAACGACTGCTCGCCGGCGGCGATCGCGAAGACCACGGTGAGGACGGCGCCCCACGCCGCGGTGATGACGCCCATGAGTCCGTCGATCGCGGCGGCGGTGAGGATGAACGCCGGCGCGAGGCCCAGCGGGGCGGCGACGGGCATCGCCATCGCCATGATCGCCTGCTCGCTGCGGATGTCGCGCAGCCAGACCCACACGCCCATGAGGGCGAAGACCACCGCGAGGCCCGGCACGAACAGGAAGATCAGCACGGTCTCGAGCACCCACGCGAGCGCGAGGGCCGCGCCGAGCTGACCCGCCACCGCGATCACCGCCACGAGCCCCGCGGTCACCAGCGAGGTGATGAGGCCGAAGCTCGCGAGCAGCATCAACGCGAAGACCGGGAGCCCGGCCAGCAGTGCGAAGAACGCTCGTCGGATCGGCTGGCCGTAATTCGACAGGAGCGCGACTACGGGACTCTGATCCACGGTCGGCACGAAGTCGCTGATCGGCTCGGTCATGACGGCCGTGATACGCGTGGTCCCGAGCTCCTTGTCGATGTTCTCGATCGACGCCAGCGCGTTGGCGAAGTCGGTCGCCCTCTGGTAGCGGAGGTTGGGCTGCTTCGCGAGCGCTTTCAACACGATCGTGTCGAGCTCGCGCGGCAGCGATGGGCGCAGGTGGCTCGGCGGCACCGGCATGCGCACGACGTGATCGCGCATGAGGACGCCGGCGTTCGTGCTGGTGAACGGAGGCTGGCCGGTGAGCATCTCGTACAGCACGAGCCCGAGTCCGTAGACGTCGCTCTGGATCGACGCCTGCTTGCCCTCGACACGCTCGGGCGCGACGTACATCGCGGTCGCGTACAGCTCCGGCGTCGCGGCATCCTCCTTCGGCGTGCGCGCGATGCCGAAGTCGGCGATCTTGGCGTGGTCGTTCGCGTCGAAGAGGATGTTCGAAGGCTTGAGGTCGGCGTGGATGATGCCCTTCGAGTGCGCGAACGCGAGTCCGTTCGCGACCTCGATCGCGATGCGCGCGGCCTCGCCGGCCTTGAGCGGACCGGTGCGTTCGATGCGCCCCTTGAGCGATCCGCCCGGGAGGTGCTCCATCACGATGTAGGGAAGGTTGTCGACCTCGCCGACGTCGAAGACGGACACGATGTTCGGGTGGGAGAGCTGGGCGAGCGAGCGCGCTTCCTTCACGAACATGCGGCGGAGCGAGCTGTCCGCGGCGGCCGCGTTGTCGAGGACTTTGATGGCGACCTCGCGATTGAGCGCGCTGTCCTGCGCCAGGTACACCTGGGAGGAGCCGCCGGCCCCTATCGGCGAGGTGATCGTGTAGCGCTTATCCAGTGGCCGCTCCAGAGCGATTTCGTAGAGCCGAACGCGGGCCGACTATACCGCCCGACCTGCGGCCGGCCTGCGAAGAGCCAACGGGCGGGCGGTCGCCCTCGTTACACCATGCGTTTC
>JBKPCZ010000229.1:0-3382 GCA_046727665.1 Chloroflexota bacterium | reverse complement strand
GGGCCAGGAGGGCATGCGGTCGTTCCTCGAGCGCCGCAAGCCGAAGTGGTGACGACGCTGCTCGTCGCGAACCGCGGGGAGATCGCGCGCCGCATCTTCCGCACGGCGCGGCGGATGAACATGCGGACCGTCGCGGTCTATTCGGATGCCGATGCGAACGAGCCGTTCGTGCGCGAGGCCGACGTCGCGCTGCGCCTGGGTCCCGCGCCCGCGGCGGAGTCGTATCTCGACATCAGCCGCGTGATCGCCGCGGCGCGCGAGGCCGGCGCGGACCTCGTGCATCCGGGGTACGGCTTCCTCGCGGAGTCGCCTCGCTTCGCGAAAGCCGTGCACGACGCGGGGATGCGCTTCGTGGGCCCGACCGCCGACGTGCTTGCCGCGCTGGGCGACAAGGTGCAGGCGAAGGCGCTCGCGCACCGCGCGCACGTGCCGGTGCTGGCGGGCTATATGGAGGAGGACCAGCGCGACGAGGCCTTCATCGAAGCGGCCGACCGTATCGGCTACCCGGTGATGCTGAAACCCGTTGCGGGCGGTGGCGGCATCGGGATGCAGCGCGTGCGCGAGCCGGCGCGCTTGCAGGAGGCGCTCGCGAAGGCGCGGCGCATCGCGTCGGCGTCGTTCGGCGACGAGCGCGTGATGCTCGAGAAGCTCGTCGACCGGCCGCGTCACGTCGAGGTGCAGATCCTCGCCGACACGCACGGGCAGATCTTCGCGCTCGGCGAGCGCGACTGCTCGACGCAGCGACGCCACCAGAAGATCCTCGAGGAGACGCCCGCGCCGTCGCTCGAGGACGAGCAGCGCAAGGCGCTCGCGGAGGCGGCGATCGCCATCGCGCGCGAGGCGAGGTACACCAGCGCCGGGACCGCCGAGTTCATCGTCGACGCGAAGGGCCGCTTCGCGTTCCTCGAGGTGAACGCGCGCCTGCAGGTCGAGCATCCTGTCACCGAGCTGGTGTGGGACGTCGACCTCGTGGAGCAGCAACTGCGCATCGCCATGGGCGAGCGCCTCTCGCTCGGCGAGCCCGCGCCGCGGGGCCACGCGATCGAGGTGCGGCTCTACGCGGAGGACGTCGAGGGCGGGTTCCTCCCGGCGACCGGCCGCATCGCGCACATCCGGTGGCCCGAAGGTATCCGCGTCGACGCGGGCTGCGAAGAGGGATCGACGGTCACGCGCCACTACGACCCGCTCATCGCGAAGCTCATCGCCCACGGGCCGCACCGCAAGCTCGCGCTCGCGAAGCTGTGCGAGGCGCTCGCCCAGACGGAGGTGCTCGGCGTTCGCACGAACCTGCGCTTCCTCCGCGCGCTCACCGCGCACGACGGTATCCAGAAGGCGCGGTCCGACACCGAGTTCGTGAAGCGCTCGTACGAGGAGCTCGTTCCGGAGCGGCCCGCCGCGCCCGACGAGGCGTACGTTCTCGCCGCCGCGAACGTGATCGCGGACGCCCGCGACCCGCGCGATCCGTGGACGTCGCTGGGGCCGTGGCGGCTCGGCGAGGGCTACGCGTCGACGGTGACGCTGCGCGAGGGCGACATCGAGCGCATGGTGCGGCTCACCGGTCGCGGGCCGTACGAGCTCGACGGTCACGTCGCGGTGCGCTCACAGGCCGAGCCCCACGAGTGGACGATCGACGCGTATCCGGCCGCGGCCGCGCGCGAGGGCACGCTGTGCTGGGTCGCGCTGCAGGGCGAGACCTACGAGCTCGACACCGCGCCGCGTCCGCGGAACGTCGAGCTCACGATCGGCTCAGAGGTCGCGGCGCCGATGCCGGGCGTCGTCATCGCGGCACAGACGAAGGCGGACCAGAAGGTACGACGGGGCGATCTCCTATTCGTCGTCGAGGCGATGAAGATGGAGCTGCGCGTCGAGGCGCCCGCCGACGGCGTGGTGACGCGCGTGCTCGCATCGGTCGGTCAGCAGGTCGAGCGCGGCCAGCGACTCGCGGAGTTCGAGCCGCGGCCTTAGGCGCTGCTCACCAAGGGGTTGCGTGACATCGCCACCGTCGCCGCCGTTCCGGCGACCAGCAGCACGAGCTCGACTGTCGACAGCGCCGGCGGAAACAGCAGGCGCGTCGCGCCAACGAGCACGATCACGGCAGCGACGGCGAGTCCCGGCACGATCCCGACCGTGAAGCCGCGTCGTCCCTCACGACGGGCGGCGACGAGCCACGTCAGAGCGAACAGAAGACCCATGAATGCTGTGGCCCTCACCGAGGTCCTGCGACTGAAGAATTCAGAAGTGCGCGTCGAACACGCTGAGCCCGTGAGCATCGTGTCCCCACAGAGCGCCACGATGGCCGGCCAACCGGGCACGGCGGCGCGCATGTTCGCGGCGATCGCCGCAGTGAAGGTCGCCGTGCTTGCGGCTGCACAGGGAGCGGACGAGCGGGAGATTTCCTGCTGCGTACGCCACACTGACTTGTCAGCCGCGGAGGCAGCAGTTCGTGCCGCGTTCACATAACGCCGGGCGAATTGCGATGGCTGCGCTTCGACTCACCGACGATGGCTGTTGATCTTGACTGAATACGTCACGCAGATCCTTTCTCGACTACGAGGTGTGCGAGCCGACCGGCGGTAATGTGCACCGCTTCGGGCTCAGTCCGGTGACGAGAGCCTAGTTTTCTGGAGGTATTTTCCGATGTGAGCGATCGACGAGGACGCGTTCGAGAGCGGACTCGTCGTGAATGGTGGTCAAAGTGGTGGTCTACAGCCGAGTCAAAACTGCGGAGACGACCCGACACGTCCTGATAGCACCTGAGCCGACGGGCAGACTCGAACTGCCGACCGGCGGTTTACGAATGCGTTCGATGCGGTCTTCACTCGTGTCAGGGCGTATCTCTCCTAGCTAATGGTTCTCAGGACGTATCCAGACTTCGCAGGTTGTGTCCGGGAGTGGTGGTCAAAATGGTGGTCAGCGAAGATCGGTCCCTTCTCGATGACATTGACATTGCGATCGGAGCCTCGAGCAACCAACCGCCGACTCTGACGCTCATGTTATGTGCGACTTAGTACCTGTTTGACAGGGGTTCGACAGAGCGAGATATTGGCCGGCCGTCACACCACCGTTGTGGAGGGCTGACCGATGCCGAACGCGATTGTTCAACGGCTCGCACCGTTGATCGTGGCTGGATTCGTCCTGGCGAGTCTGACAAGCGAGCCCGCGGACGCCGCACGCCAAGGCGAACGCATGGCGTCACTTGAAGCGTCTGCGACTGGGTCGGTCGGCTTCAGCCAGCAACACGTAGTGCCCGATCATTCCCGAGCAACGGCCGCCCGTATTGCGGTCGATGCTGGCTCGTATGTCGCGGCACTCGGTACCGATGGTGTTCCTGTTGGGACCGACAAGAACCCGCCTGCTCCGAATGCCGGTGTTGCTGGGATTG
>JBKPCZ010000228.1:0-8234 GCA_046727665.1 Chloroflexota bacterium | reverse complement strand
CGCCAGGATCTTGTCCTGGTCGCCCTTGCCCTCGACGAAGGTGGTCTCGTCCTTGTCCGCCGTCACGCGGCGAGCGCGGCCGAGGTCCTGGATCGTCGTGGCGTCGAGCTTGCGGCCGGCCTCTTCGGTGATGACCTGGCCGCCGGTGAGGATCGCGATGTCCTCGAGCATCGCCTTGCGGCGGTCACCGAAGCCCGGCGCCTTGACGCCGAGCACGTTGAGCGTGCCGCGCAGCTTGTTCACGACCAGCGTGGCGAGTGCCTCGCCGTCGATGTCCTCGCCGACGATCACGAGGTTCTTCGTGACCTGCACGAGCTTCTCGAGCACCGGCAGGATGTCGGTGATCGCGGAGATCTTCTTGTCGGTGATGAGGATGTACGGATCCTCGATGACCGCTTCCATGCGGTCGGCGTTCGTGACGAAATAGGCTGAGATGTACCCGCGGTCGATCTGCATCCCCTCGACGAACTCGGTCTCGAACTGCAGACCCTTGGACTCCTCGACGGTGATCACGCCCTCGCGGCCGACCTTGTCCATCACGTCCGCGATGAGCTGACCGATCTGCTCGTCGGCCGCGGAGATCGTCGCGATCTGCGCGATCTCAGCCTTGCCCTTGACTTCCTTCGCCTCCGCCTTGATCGCCTCGACGACCGCCGCGCCGCCCTTCTCGAGGCCCCGCTTCAGGAGCATCGGGTTCGCGCCTGCGGCGATGTTGCGCAGGCCTTCGTGCACGATCGCCTGCGCGAGAACGACCGACGTGGTCGTGCCATCACCGGCGATGTCGTTCGTCTTGGTCGCGGCCTCCTTGAGGAGCTGCGCGCCCATGTTCTCGAACGGATCCTCGAGCTCGACCTCGCGAGCGACGGTCACGCCGTCGTGGGTCACGGTCGGCGAGCCGAACTTCTTGTCGAGCGCGACGTTGCGGCCCTTCGGCCCGAGCGTCGTCTTCACGGCGTTCGCCATGACATCGACGCCCTGCTTCAGCTTCTTGCGCGCGTCATCGGTGAATACGAGCTGCTTTGGCATTGATTCCCTCTCCTTATTCCTCGATGCGCGCGAGGACGTCCTTCTCCGAGAGGATCAGGTACTCCTCACCATCGAGCTTGAATTCCGTTCCGGCGTACTTCTGGTACAGGACGCGCTCGCCCTCTTTGAGCTCGACCGGAACGCGCTTGCCGTCCTCGTCACGGTCGCCTGGGCCGACCGCGAGGACGCGGCCTTCCATCGGCTTTTCCTTCGCAGTGTCGGGAAGGAAGATCCCGCTCTTGGTGGTCTCTTCGCGATCGAGAGCCTTGATGACCACGCGGGATCCGAGCGGCTTGAGCTTGAGCTTCTCTGCGACTGCTGGCATTCGAATTTCCCCCTTCACTTCGCCCGTGCCGGTGCCCGGCTGGGCCGTCATTCTTGGATTAGCACTCGCCTTGGTCGACTGCTAACACTCTAGGACAGGGCCGAAAACCCTGTCAAGGCGGGCGTAGCTAGGGCTCGGTCGGCGCCGGCGCGCTCTCGGCCATGATGCGGTCCTTCCCGGCTCGTTTGGCCGCGTACAGCATGCTGTCGGCGGCCTCGAGGACCTGCTCCGCGGTGCGTCCGGGCCGCCAGGCCGCGGCGCCGAGGCTGAGGGTGATCGCCGTGTGCGGCTCGGACCGTCCCTGCGCGGCCATGGCATCGTGGAGGCGCTCCGCCAGCACGCGCGCCTCGTCCACGCCGCCGCGCGGGAGCAACACGAGGAACTCGTCGCCACCTGTGCGCACCCCGACATCGGAGCCGCGGATGGTCTTCCGCACGACGTTGGCGAATCCGCGGAGCGCGAGGTCGCCCATCTCGTGACCGAAGGTGTCGTTGACGCGTTTCAGGTCGTCGAGGTCGATCGCGACGACGGCGTACGACTGCTTGTGGCGATCGGCGAGAGACTGCAGGAGCCTCAGCTGCTCCGCGAGGAAGTGCCGGTTGTGCAGCCCGGTCAGTCCGTCGGTCGTGGCCTGCCGCTGCGCCGTCTCCAGCACGCGGCGGTTCGCGACCGCGACGGCCACACGGTCCGCCGCTGCGACCAGGAACGCGTCCTCGAGCAGGGAGTCCGAGGCCGGCTCCATGAACAACGCACCGACCGGCTCGCCACCAGCGGCGAGTGGAGCGCACACGTATCCAAGGCTCCCGTCGCGGAACGGCATGTACGGGCAGATCACCGGGTCCGACCCGGTCGTCACGCGAAAGATGCGGCCGCTTCGGATCGCAGGACAGTTCGCGGGACCCTTCACCACCGGGTGTTCCGTCGCGCCACCCGCGATACCGATCGACTCGAGCAACGCGAGCGACGGGTCCGTGAGGAGCGTTGTGGCGGCAACCACACGGAACGCCTGCGCCACGGAGCGCGCGGCGACCTCCGCAGTCGATCGCTCGTCGGTACCGAGCGCGAGCGCCTCGACGAGCTGATTCATCCCTTCGAGCACCCTGGTCCGGCTCGCGAGACGTTCGCGCTGTTCGCGAACTTCCTCCAGCGCGAGGACGGTCGCGAGGGTCGGCGCCGAAGCTTCGGCTATCGCCTCGCCCAGCCGCAGCTCGCTCGGCGTCCACGTCCGCGCGGCAGCCGCCGAGAGCACGAGCAGCCCCACGAGCTCGCCGCGGTGGATCAGCGGGATGAAGAGCGCCGCGGCCATGCCGTATCTCGCTCGAACGCGCTCCGAGATGCCTGCCTCCTGCGCGACGTCGTTCACGATCACCGTGCGGCGCGAGCGCACGGCACGCTGCCGCGGGGAGTGGCGCAGCGTCGTATCCGCCTCGAACACCTCGGACACGCCGCTCGCGTTCACGGTGTGGCCGCTCGTCGTCGTCTCGTCGCCGGTGAAGAAGAAGATGCGGTCGACGCCGAGCGACTGGTGCGCCACGTCGAGGACCGCCCGCATGATCTCGCCGCGGTCGCGTGCCCGCGCGAGGGCGAGGCCGATCGACCGCGCGACACCGAGCTCGACGTTCTGCTCGGCGAGGTCGAGCGTCCGCTGTCGCAGCGTCGCGCGCGTCTCCTCCATCGTGCGCGTGATGAGCGCGGCCATGGCGACGATCGCGAGCAGCGCCGACAAGCGGATGGCTCCCAGCGCCACCTGGGTCTGTTCGGCGCCGCCGCTGGCGATATCGATGAGGACGATGGCAACGAAGATCGCGATCGCGATCGCCCCGATGGCGATCGTGCCCGAAACGCGCATCGCGAACGTCGTCGCGAGGATCGGGACGAAGTAGAACACGAAGTACGGCGAGTCGATGTCTCCGGTCAGGACGACGAGGATGCCGGCGATGATCTGGCTGATGGCCGTGCCGATGACGAATCGCATCGGCCCGAAGACGCGCTCCGGCAGCAGGTGGAACCAGATCCCGGCGAAGAGCGCCAGCAGAGCGGCGGAGAAGACGAGGCCACCACGCGATCCGGCATCGGTCGTCGGCAGCGCCGCGCACGCGGCGAGGATGGCCGCCATGCCCCAGGTGGCGATCTCGGAGGCGATCCGCGTGCGGCGATCGATGCCGCCCGGGGCGTCCGTCGGCTGCAACGCCATGTGCGCGTCATGGTGCGCCAAGGGCGCCGGCTTGTCTGCCTCGGTCTCTAGTGTTGGCTCAGGCGTGCGGAGGTCGCGACCGCCACGGGCTGGCGGGAAGCGGCCTCGCGCCGCTCGTCCTCGATCATCGTGATGAACGCATCCACGGCGATCTCCCTCCATTGCGTCCCGCGGCAGCGCAGCAGCTCGGCGCGCACCTGCTCCCAGCCCATGCCCCTGCGATAGGGCCGGTCGCTGGTCATCGCGTCGTAGGTGTCGGCGACGGAGATGACCGACACTTCGAGCGGCAGCTCGTCGCCCTGAAGGCCGCGTGGATAGCCCTTTCCGTCATGTCGTTCATGGTGGGCGAGCACGAGCTCGGCGCCCTCCCAGAACTCCGGCAGGCGTTGCAGGAGCCGATGTCCGATCTCGACGTGTCGGCGCATCTCGGCCTGCTCGTCCGCGTTCAGCGGGCCCGGCTTCAACAGCACCACGTCGTTCGTTCCGATCTTGCCGATGTCGTGCACTCGGGCGGCGTCGCGGATGAGCTCGATCTGCGCGTACTGCAGCTTGAGCCGGCGCGCGAGCCGCTCGGCGAGCGCGGCGACACGCTGCGAGTGCCCATGCGTGTACGGATCGCGAAGGTCGATGAGGTCGGCCAGCTCGAGGATCGCGGCGCGTGTCTGCTCGCGCACGCGGGCGCTGTCACGCAGCGTGACGAGCATCGCGACCATCGGCACCGCGAACAGGACCAGCGCGAGCGGCTGACCGTCCGCCGACACCGCGGCGATCGCGCCGAGCAGGTAGAGGCCGCTCATCTGAGCGAGATCGCGCCGGTGAAGGGTCCACCACGACGCGAACGGACGGCGCTTCATCTGCAGCGCGACGGCGATGTCGACGAGAGCGGTCTGCATGAGGTAGCGCGCGGCGCCGGCCGCGAGGATCGGCACCGGCTGCGCCAGCATCGGCCGGGCGCCGTCGGCGAGCGTGAGGTAGGCCACCGCCGCGGCGCCGGTCGCGAGCGCGGACACCGCGGCGGTGAACGCGCGGTTGTACCAGGGCATGCGCGCGTTGCGGAGGTGCAGCCCGACCAGCGCGCTGACCGCGGCGATGAGCATGGAGATGAACGGACCGAGCAGCAGCGCCGACGCGAACAGCGGCGTGTCGTCCACCGTGAGCTTGACCTTGAGCGAGAGGTGCACCGGCCAGATCTGCGCGACTGTCGCGAGGGCGAGGAGGATCGCGATGACGAGCAGGTCTTCCGTCGCGTCCGGCCGAGGCCCGAGCGTCGCAAGGTCCAGGCAGGCCGCGCCGGCGACGATCACGCCGACGATGTACGTCCGCAGCTGCCAGCGAAGGCGCGACATCGTTATGGGAGCAGCAGGTAGAACTTGGTGGTGGTCGTGACGTTCGACTGGCCCTGCACCGTGGAGGCCAGCCACAGGCCGGTGCCGATGGCGTGCGTGTAGGTCGTGAACGACGCGGACGCCTTCACCGTGACCCGGGCGACGACGGGCATGTTCAGGAGGCCCCACCAGCGCGGCAGCGACTTCGTCACTTTGCCGACGACCGGCACGGTGCCCGGCAACGTGAGTACCGCTGCGATCGCGTTCTCCGGCACGAGCAGCTCGACGACGACGGGCTCCTTGACGCTCGACGCGTAATTCGCGAGGAAGGTCGTGTTGATGTCGATGATGTTCCCATTCACGACGAACGTCGGATCCTCCGAGCACCATTCGAATCCGGCGTCAGCCTTGCCAGCCGAGGCGATGCTCACGAGCACAGCGAAGATCAAGCAGTAAACGACGCGACGCATCCATCCACCCCACCTGACCTTCGTTCATCCATTCATGCGGTCAGTGGATGTCAGTCTCCATGCGCGCACACACGCGTGGTGTCGCCGTCGTGACAAGAAACCTCAAAGGAGCGTAAACGCGCTATGGCGCGATCAGCGACAAGGGATCGATGAGCTCGCCATCACGCCACACGACAAAGTGAAGATGAGGGCCGGTCGTGATACCGGTGAGGCCGATCGCGCCGATGATCTGGCCCTCCTTCACGTCATCGCCCGCCTGAACGCGAGGCGGCGCGATGTTGTCATCGAGATGCGCGTATAGCGACACGAGACCTCCGACGTGTGCGATCAACACGACCATCGCGCCGTCCGGGATGTGCCCGACGAAGATGACATGCCCCGGCGCTGCGGCCACGACTGGTGAGTACAGCCGTGCGCCGATGTCGACGCCGTCATGGAAATGCCGGTAGAAGACGCCGCCCCAGGTACGTGCGGGCTCGAGGGCAAGGCTCGTCGGCCCGAAGCCCTGCGTGATCCAACCGTCCGCGGGCGATGTCCACTCGCTCGTGGCCGGGACGAGGAGGGCGTACGGCGCGAGAGCCTCGGCTTGCGCATCGAGCTGCGCATACCGCTCCTGCAGCTCGACACGAAGTTCGCGTATCTCGTCCGCTGCCTCGCGCACGCCGGCCGGAAGCGCTGCGTCCGACGCCAGCTCGGGCCGCGCCGAAAGGCGAAGCGCTTCGCGCTGCAGGCGATCACGGACGGTGCTCGGACTCGTCGTCAGCGCGGTGAGAGAGCTGATCTCCGCATAGGTCTCGTTGCGCGCGCTCGCGACGTCGCGCGCCTGCTGTTGCAGCGCATCGAGATCGCGGGCGGAGTCGTTCGCGTAGGAGATCAGCTCGTCGAAGGACTCGCCGCTGGGCGCCGGAGGACCTCCCCGCGGTGCGGGAGCGGCCCGCGGAGACTTCGGCCCGTCGTCCGCGAGCGCGGGCGCCGCCGTTCCCAGGAACAGGAGAACGGCGACGCCCACGAACACAAGCGGCCGCACCAGCCGCATCGACGACCTCTTCCCCACCGCGCCCAAGATTGCAAGCCATGAGCGGGACAGCGGAGGGCTGGTGGGTGCACGACCCGCGGGACCAGGGAATGCACGGCGGTATGACGGTCGAGCGGGCGATCACGCGGTCCGCTCCGAATGGATGCGCTCGACTCCCCCGTAAGGGTTGTTCAGCGAACGGACGAAAACGCGGTCTTTCGCGCGTTCCGCGCGTTTCGTTGATACGCGACCGGCACCCATTTGCCTCGCTTGCTCGGGCCGCATTCGGGGTGTACACGGAGACGGAGATCTTCGAGGGAGCGTGCAGCGGCTGCAGTGCGTAGCGGCGCGGATGAGATGACCCCGGAGGCGCAGACGATCGCCCGCGTAGCACGGGCAGCACTTCGCGATCCGAGCGCGCATGTCAGCTCATGGCAGCGCACGCCCCAGTCCTGGCTCGCGATCGCTCCTACGACGGCCGAGCTCGCGCGCTACAGCGGTACGACCGACGACGGAAGGACATGGTCGGCGATGTTGAAGGTACTCCGCCGTCCAGAGTCGCAATCGACAGTGGCCTGGCGGCGCGAGGCGGACGTCTACGCTTCCGGGTTCCTCGACGCACTCCCGTCGGGCATCGTCGCTCCTCGCGTGTACGCCATCGAAGAAGCTGATGCCCAAGTCGCTCTGTGGCTTGAAGAGGTGGTCGAGTCCATGGGCGTGTGGCCGCTCGCTCGCTATGCCGTGGCCGCGCGTGATCTCGGCCGCTTTAACGGCGCCTACCTTGCCGGCCGGACTGCGCCGGCTGCTCTGCCGCTACAGACCGACTGGCTCGCCGGTTGGGTAGCCAGGGCCGGTGAGCGCGGACCTCAAGTCCTCGACGATCCCGCGGTTAGAGATCACGAACTTATCCGTCGAGCCGTGCCGCTTGCGTGGTTCGACCGTCTGCGTTTGCTGCATGGACAGCGCACACGTCTGCTCGCGGCGCTCGGACGACTACCCCCGACCGTGTCGCACCTCGACGCATGGCGTGCGAACCTCATCGCGCGCGACACGGATCACGCGACCGAGACCGTGGCGATCGATTGGTCGCTCCTTGGCCTCGCGCCTGTTGGTCAGGAGATCGCAGTGTTCGTGACGGGACCGCGCCTGTGGCTTTCTCTCGACTCCTCCGAGGCAAGCGCGATCGGCGAGCTCTCGCTCCGGTCGTATGTCGAAGGGCTACGCGATGCGGGATGGACGGGCGATGAGGGGGATGTCCGCTTCGCCTACGCGGCGAGCGTCGCCCTTTGGGCTGGAATCCCAGCACCCCATTGGCTTGCGTGGTTCACACTCCCAGAGCGTCGCGAATGGCTCGAGCGAAAGTTCCGTATGCCGCTGGAGGATGCCGCCGCGCCGTTCGGCGCGTTCATCGGTTTTGCACTCGACCTCGGCGACGAGGCGCTCGCTGACGCCCGTATGTGATCGCAGCCGTCAGATACGACGGGCCGGCAGCCGCCGCACCCAGTATTCCCAGGCGCGCTCTCCCGCCGGCCCGCGCAGCATCGCCGCGGCGCGCTGCGTCTCGCCCTGGCTCAGGGCCCGCACGCTACCGAGGGCGCGCGCCGACATGAGCAGCGTCGCATTGCGCTCGAGGTAGACGGCGGTGAATACCACCGCGCGGATGTCGGGTCCCGCGACGACGCAGCCATGACCGCGCATCAGCACGACCGTGCGCCGGCCCAGCGCCGTGGCCAGATCATCGCCCTGCCGCTCGTCTCGAACGAGGAGATCCGTGTCGCCGGATCCTGTCGCGATGTCCCACACCGGGATCTCCTCTCCGATGACCGAGCCCATGTGGTAGATCGGACGCAGCGGGACATCCGTCACCCCGAACGGGATG